>JBKBIY010000063.1:0-7504 GCA_046294045.1 bacterium
CACCCCTCTATATCCCCTTAAGTATACAATTTTAACACAACAAAAAACAATCCTATCAAAATAAAAACCAAATTAACAAAATTAAACCTTTTTAAAATATCTTTTTCACTATACCCCATCATTTCAAAATGATGATGTAAAGGAGTAAAATTAAATAACCTCCTACCTTTAGTAATCTTAAAATAAAGTACCTGTAATATAACAGATAAGGCAACCAAAAAATATAGATAACCAAGAAATAAAAAATAAGCTTCAAGTTTTAATATAATGGAAAAATAAACAAATAAAGCGCCAATAACCATAGATCCCGAATCTCCCATAAAAATCTTTGCTTTAGGAAGATTATAATACAAAAACACCAATATAAACCCAATAACTCCCAATACCAAATAAACCAAAGCTAAGTTACCAAACAATACGAAAACCAACAAGAATCCAAGTAAAGTAAAAACGGATAAACTACCTAACAAACCGTCAAGTCCATCAGTTAAATTCGTAGAATTACTCACCCCAGCAACCAAAAAATATAAAAAAACCAAATAAAACCACCCAAGCTCAACAACATTATCATGAAAAATTAAACTTGAAAAATTAACCGAAAAGTTACCTAGGAAATAATCATTATTAAATTTCATCAAAACAAAAACAATCAACGATATAATAAACTGAAAAAATAACTTATCTCTTGCCCTAATTCCTAAATTCCTCCGATTCAATATCTTCATTAAATCATCATAAAACCCAATAAAAAAACTTCCAAATAAAAGTATAATAAAAACTTCAAACAAAGGAATACTGTAGTAAAAATTAACCAAAAAAGAAAAGATAATTATAAAAAAAGTAAAAACTACTCCCCCGGCGGTAGGAGTTCCTCCCTTAAATTTATGATGCTCCGGAGCATCCTCTCTTATATACTGCCTCACCCTATAACCCAAAAAATCTACATATAACCTATAAACCCAAAAACACAAAATAATTAAAACGAATAAAAAAACAAAAACCATTACGCCAACACCTCTAAAAAAATTTTTTTATTTTGGATATTTTCAGATAGCTTTCTTATAGAAAAATCTATTAACTCTTGTATTTCAAGACCTTTATAAGAATACAAAGAACATACTGCATAGCTTGGTTCATCATAACCTAAAAACCTAGATTTACTTTCAGTAACATTTTTAATTCGTCTACATACCATCTCCAATTTATCAGATTCTACTTTCGTAAGTAAAACTAAAATAATACCATTATCGATATAAGAAATCATATCTGTTTCTCTAATAGCGGATTTTATAGCCATATTTATATCTCTTAAAAACTTAAAATCCTCTTCTTTGAAATCTTCAGTAGTTTTACCAAACAGATTTCTAAAAGAAATGAAAAGCAAAGCAAAATGTTCTCTGTATCTTTTATAACTAAAAACAAGATTATTAATAAATTCCCATATAAACTCTGCACTATAACAAAATAATCTATCATCCCATATAACCCTATTAATTGATTTGCTATAGGAAATTGAAAAATATAACATTATGGAAACTACTTTAGCAATGTCTAAAAGGAAATCTTCATCAAAGTCCTTATATTTACTTTCATCAAGATAGGCAAGATACATTATACCTATTCTTTTTTTTGCGGCATCAAGAGGCACGGCTAAAGCTACCTGTTCTTTAGGATAAAATGGACGAAGCACACTATCCTCTGCCTTATAAGCTATACTAATTTTTCCTTCATAAAAAGTATTCTTATAAACCTCTTCAACCTCTATTTTTTTATAATTATAGTAAAACTCAGAGTTTTCACCAGCAACTATAAAGGTATCCACCTTATCCTCTAACTCATTTTTCAAAAATATAACAAAAGTGTCATAGTCAATAAAACTTGATATCATATCAATTATGTCTTTAGAAATTTTATATAAACTTTGAAAATCATCAATATTATCGTTTAAAAAACTAATCATATCCCTTATAATCTTCATTTGATTTTTATATTCCTCAATTTCATTTATAAGATTATTGATATTCTGATTTAACTCTTGGATAGTTTTATCCTTCATTACTAACTCATTATTGATAGCTTTTAATTGAGTATAAGTTTCATCTTTTCTTGATTGAAATTCTTTGACAATCTTTTCTATCTCTACATTAAAAGCAACTCTTTCTTGTTCTAATTCATTTTTTAGATTATCTATCTGATTTTCATAGTCATGAATTTTATTTTCAAGTTCATTTATATTACCTATAAGAAGCTCATTTTGTTCCCTATAACTATCCATCTGTTGCTCAAAATTATATACAACTTTTTTTAACATAAAAAAGGTAATTATCATTAAAAACGAAATTGAAGAACTAATCACTAAAAAAGACAGAATATTAGGAAAAAATGGATCTGATACTAAACTAAATATTCCGCTTAAACCTACAACTGTAAAAATTAAACTTAATGCAAATACTATGTATCTGTAATAATTATTAGAAAATTGAATTGCAGTTACTGAAGGTATCATAAGAGAAAAAAAGACGCCCACGGGATTCTTTGAAAAAAATATAAATAAAAGTCCCAAAATTCCATCCACAACCCCACTTAATAAAACATTACCTTCACTTTTAGCTAAAAAAATAAAAATTAGATTCCAAAATAATATCAAACTTAACAAAATCCAACCATAAAAAGTATAATCCGAGGAAATATTACCAAAAATCCAAAAATGAGTTATACCCACCACTATTAAAACAAATATTCTTAGCACATTATTCAATACTACAAAGCTATCCATAACACACTTCTATAGCTTTACAAATTAAATTTTCAATTTTCTTGTAAGCCTTCCTAGTATTTTCTAAAACTTCTTCATGAGTAACTCCTTGCTTAATCACCTCTTCCATTACGTCAGTTATAACAGAAAATCCAATAACTTTCATTGAGCTATGTTTTGCTACTATAACCTCAGGTACAGTAGACATTCCAACAGCATCAACTCCTAAAATCTTTAACATTCTTAATTCCGCAGCAGTTTCGTAATTAGGACCCGGCACCATACAATAAACACCTTCCCTAATACCATCAAAATTATCTATTTTAGACTTTAACCTGTTTATCCATTCCTTATCATAAGCGTTTTGCATACTTGGAAATCTTGCGCCAAACTCCCCCAAATTGGGACCTCTAAGAGGATTCTCCGGCATAAAAAAAGCAATATGATCATTTATTATCATAACATCCCCAACCCTAAACTCAGGATTAATTCCTCCAGAAGCATTGGTAACAATCAAATTCTTAATTCCCATACTGGCAAATACCCTTATAGGAAAAACTACCTTACTCATCGGATACCCTTCATAATAATGAAATCTACCTTGCATGAATAAAACGTTAAATCCATCATATTGACATAAAACCAACTTTCCCTTATGACCCTCAACAGTAGTTTTTGAAAAATTAGGTATAAAAGAATAATCAATTGTTTTTATAATTTTGAAATTATTTACAATTTCATTTAGCCCAGAACCTAGAATAACAGAAATTTTAATATTAATAAAGCCCTGCTCTTCAAGATAATCTTTAGTTTGAATAATTTCCTCTAAATATTTTTGTTTTTCAATCACCTTTTAACCCCCCTTATTAATATTTTTCTGATTAATAGTTATTACTTAAAAAATCTTCAATGTAAACAGCCCCAACAAGGTTATAAATATTAGTATCTTCAATTAAAAAAATCACTCTACTTAAATCATAATCATTAATCATTTTTAACCTTGATAAAAAATTTTTAAATAAATACTCTTTAAAAAGATGATTGGATAAAACTATCTTTCCCGAAATCAATATAAAATCAGGATCAATAAAATAAACAATATTAGTTAAAAGAATTGAAAAATATTTAGCAAAATATTTAAAAACTCTTTTTATTCTATTTTCTTTTTCGTTTTCTATAATAGAGAGTAAATCCTGATAATTAGTACCGTACCATTGATTGAATTTTTTTACCAGAGCTTTAGCAGAAGCGAAAGTTTCAATACAACCCCAACTTCCACATCCACATATAAAAGTTTTTTTTTCAATAACAGTGTGTCCAACTTCCATAGCGGAAAAATTTGCACCAAGAAGAATTTCATTGTTAACAATAGCTCCCGCTCCTATGCCAGTGCCCACAGCAACATAAACAACATTTTTGCTTTCTAATCCCAAAATTTTATAAGCCCCCACCGTCCCAGCATTAGCATCATTCGAAATTATAATTTTGTCAACCCTAATTCCTTCTTTTTTAAAAATCTCATAAAAAATATTAAAATCCAAATTTTTCCATCTTTTTAGATTTGGACAAATAAAGCAATAGTTAGTAAGAGAATCAACCCTGCCAGGTAAAGCAAAGCCAATTCTATTTATCTGCCCTATTCCTTCTTTTTTTAAGCTATTAACCAACCACTTACAAAATTCTTCAAAAGCAAAATCATAGCTTATATTAATTGAATTAATTAAATTTACTTGAAAATTTTCACTAATCAAAGCCAAATCTATGTGACTTCCACCAACATCAACAGCTATTTTATTCATAACAAAATTTCAAGATTACAAAATTTTAAGAATGGATTTCGAAAAATAACTTAATTCCTCCTCCCTTTACCGTCAAGATTTTAAGATTACCAATTTTTGAAATTTTCTTTCTTAAACCATACAAAACAACAGGTATCTCATCTTTAGATATGTCCAAGAAATTCTTTATATCCTCCCAAGAAACAATTTCATTAAAATTATTTAATAAAATCTCAAAAATTTTTGATTCTTTGTAAGATAATGTTTCAATTAAATTAAAAAATCCTTGTTTATGTAAAAATATCATCCCAGAGGTTTTATCAAAATAATAATCCGCTATTATAGGGATAAATTCTCTTTTTTCTTTAGATATTCTTTTAATCCAGTTTTTAATTTTAGCTAACAATTCATTAACGTTAAATGGTTTTGTAATATAATCATCTGCACCAAGCTCTAAAGCAACAATTTTTTCTATATCACTATCTATCGAAGTAAGGAATATAACTATACCATCAGGGTATAACTCCTTATATTCTTTATAAAGATCTGTGCCTCTTCCATCAGGCAAATTGATATCAAGTATAACTAACTGAGGCTTTTCTTTAATAACCATTTGTCTGGATTCTCTAATACATTTTGCCCAGTAAACCTCTATATTCTGGATCTGATTTTTTAAAATCTGCATTAAATTTTGAGCTATTTCTACCTCATCCTCAACTATTAGTATCTTTACCATAAATACCCTTAACTTTTGAAAGTAAATAATCTTGAAACTCATATACACTTGAAAAATACTGAATTTTAGATAAGGAATTGGTGGAAAGAAAATTAAAAATTATATCATCAACTTTATTTTGAGGTAAAAAATTACTTAATTTATGAATAAATTTTCTCATATTGATAAACGAAGAAAAAGAAAAATCTTCACCTAGAAAATCCTTGTAATTAAAAACTGTTAAGTCTATTCTAAAAAATAAATATTCTTCCCTAAAAATAACTATATCCAAAATAATTTCTTCCCTTAAATTAAAAATTTTTTCTTTTTTCTCACCTGATAAACCTAAAGAAACCATTTTTTTAAACATTTTAGAAATTCTGAAGCTATCTTCCTTTATTTCTTCAACATTCCTTATATACCCTAGAGAAACAAACATCACTTCATCAAGTTTAAAAATATACTCTTTAGGAATGAATTCATTTATTTCGTCCCGTATTTCGAAAAAAGAAACGGTTAATATTAAGTTATCATCTTTTATGGATATATTTTTTACTCTAAGAGGAATATAGCTCATAGTGGTAATGAGAAGTAGAAAGTGGTTCCTTTATTAATTTTACTTTCAACCCAGATCTTACCCTCATGAAGTTCTATAATTTTTTTAGTTATGTATAACCCCAAACCTTTTCCTGAAACTTTTTTCTTAAGGATTTCTTTTGTTCTGTAATATTTATCAAAAACTTTATCTATTTCATCAGGGGGTATCCCTATTCCTTGATCTGATACACCTACAGTAATGTAGTTTTTATCTTTTTGTATTGAAATACTTATTTTTCCTCCGGTAGGGGAATATTTTACAGCGTTGGAAAGCAAATTATGAAGTACTTGTTCTATTTTATCCTTATCTGCAGAAATTATTAAATTTTCTTCTTGACCCAAAATCTCAAATTCAAAATTTATATAACTAACTTTAAATATATCTACAACTTTCTTTATAGTTTTTAGTAAATCAAATTTTACAGGATTTATTTTTAATACATTTCCTTCTAATTTTCTTAGATCCATTAAATTATTAAGCATTCTATTTATTCTATCGATTTCAGAATTAACCACTCTAAGATAGGAATCTCTTTGCTCTGAAGTAATTTTATCAGAATATCTTAACAAAGCAGATAAATAACCTTTCATTGTAGTAAGAGGCGTCTTAATATCATGAGATACGGTAGCTACGAAATCATCTTTTTCTTTTTCCATATTTCTTTGTTCTGTCACATCCCTTAAAACCACAAGATAACTAAAACTATCTTCATCTCCAAAAACAAAAGAAATATAATCCAAAGGGTATTTCAAAAGTACCAAACTGTACTTTATAATTTTTGTTTTATCTTCTAGTTCAAGAACACTTTCTCCTTCAATACTTTCTATACCTTTATCTACGTATTGTTTTACTAAATCTTCAATATGAAGTATTTTTTCAATCAAATCTCCCCCCCTACCAAAAACTAAATCATAAACAGAATAATTTAATTTTGCAACATCTTCAAAATGATGATTTATTTCCAATATTTGTAAAGCACTTTTATTTATATGTAATATCCTTTTTTGGATATCCATAACAATTATACCATCTTCCATCACTTTGAAAACTTCAAACAAAACCTTTTTATCTCTAACATTAATGTTATAAAGAAAAACATTATCATAAAAAAGAGATAGAAGTTTTCTAATTAAAATTAAGAGATTAACATCAAAATGTGTATAATCAAGTGAATCAGATGAAACCAAAGCAAAATAATTACAATACTCATTGCTAAACTGGGAAGTAGTAACATTAGAAAAAGGAATAAGAAATATTATATTGGTATTATCAACCCAAAAATTCTCCATAAATTCATACTTACTATCATAGTCCCTATCTTTCACAAATATTTTTATTTTATCGAACAAATAAAGTAATTCAGAAGGTACTTTTAACTTGGAAGGAAAATTTTTGTCAGCACTAGAATTAATATACTCTAACTCAAATTCCACATAATTCTTTATAAAAAATTCCTTTTTTTCTTTGTATACTAACAAATCTTTTAATCCCATTTTCGAAAAAATAACATGTAGATAATCAAAAATTTTTTCAATAGGAGTATTATATTGAAAATGAAGCTTATCTAAGAATTCTTGAAAAAGAGCATATACATATTTAACCTTTTCAAGCCTTTCGTTATTCCGCAAGTTAACAAATTTTCTAGAAAGCTCTCTGGA
>JBKBIY010000064.1:0-7475 GCA_046294045.1 bacterium
TACTCTAATTCGCTAGAAAAAGACTTAAGAGAAAAATATAAAAATAAAGAATTAAAATTTAAGGATTTAGTAGTGGAAGTAGCTTCAAGATTAGCAGAAAGATGTAAACAATTAAACATAAACAAACTTGTTTTTGATAGAGGCGGTTATAAATACCATGGAAATGTTAAAAAAATAGCAGAAGTTTTAAGAGAAAAGGGAATACAAGTCTAGGAGGTTAAAATATGTTAGAAAATTTAGAACAACAATTGGAATATCAAAGTGTACTTGTTTCACTTAGAAGGGTAACACGTGTTATGAAAGGAGGTAAAAGATTTAGATTTAGTGCTCTTGTAGTGGTAGGAGATGGGCAAGGAAATGTAGGCGCAGCCTTAGCTAAAGCTCCTGAAGCTCTACTAGCCATTAGAAAAGCCGAAAATAAAGCTAAAAAAAATGTATTCAAAGTTCCAATAGTAAATGATACAGTACCTCACGAAATAATAGGTGAAAACACCACCTCAAAAGTACTATTAAAACCTGCAGGAAAAGGTACAGGTATTATAGCTTCAATGCCCGTAAGAAGCGTACTAGAAAAAGCAGGATATAAAAACGTACTTACCAAATCCTTAGGAAGTAATAACCACATAAATCTCGTATGGGCCACAATAGATGCACTAAAAAAACTTAAAACCAAAGAAGAATATCAACAAATTTTATCTATATCCTCTCAAGAAGATGAATACCATAAATATTTAGTCAAATCAAAAGAGGAAAAACAATCATATGACAAAAATACCAAGCCAAATGAAAATAAAGTATCTCAAGAAAGGAATTATGAAAAAAATCAAGAGAGAAATTACCAAAAAAATCAAGAAAGAAGAAAACCAGAAAAAAAATATTTTCAAAGAAATCCAAATATAAAATCCCAAAAAGCAGGTGGTGAAAAATGACAAAACTTCATAACCTTAAACCCTTTGCTAACAGTAAACATAAAAGAAAAAGAATTGGAAGAGGTTTAGGTAGCGGACATGGAGTAACAGCTACCCGAGGAACAAAAGGACAAAAAGCAAGAAGCGGTGGTGCTAAACCAGAATGGTTCGAAGGAGGACAAAACCCCCTATACCTTAGAATCCCCTCTAAAGGATTCACTAACATCTTTAAAAAAGAATACCATATAATAAAACTTTTAGACCTAAACATCTTTGAAAACAATACTACAGTTACCCCAGAAAAAATGCTCGAAAAAGGACTAATCAAAGATACCAAAAAGGAAATAAAAATACTAGGAAATGGTAAACTAGAAAAAACATTAGAAATTCACGCACACAAAATAACAAAAAAAGCTCTACAAAAACTACAATCCACAAATTCAAAATTTATTAAACTTCCACCGTTAAAGAAAAAATTCAAGAAAATAAAAAAATCTAAAACTAAATAATATAAAACTAAATAATAATGTGTATACAGGAGACATAGAGAAAATCTCTCTGCCGAAATTCGTTGAATACCTACCAGAATTAGAATTAAGTAATCTTACCACCTACCAAATAGGTGGAAAATCTTTAGGGGTATTTTTAGTTAAAAATCACGAAAGCTACGTCAAATTACTTTTTAATTTATCCTCCAAATTTCCCTATAGAATCCTTGGAAAAGGTAGCAACCTCTTAATAGATGATCAAAATCGATTGGAATTTTTTGTAATCACAGGAAAATATCGAAACATAAAATTGTTTAAGAGCAATGATAAAATAACTGTATTTGTTACTCCATTTACAGAGTTACAATTTTTTATAAGATTTTTGATATCAAATGGTATATCAGGATATGAGGATTTAGCGGGAATACCTGCAACAGTCGGAGGAGCAGTATTTAATAACGCAGGTATAAAAAATCTCGAAATTTCTAAATACTTAAAAAAGATAACTTTTTTTAATAGAAAAAAAAAGGAAATAAAAACAATACTTTCAACTCAAAAATTTTTTTCCTACAGAAACTCTTATTTCAAGGAAGAAACCTTAAGTGGTAATTTTTTAGATCTAGTATCATTTGTATTTGAATTTCCTTTAGAAAATCTCAAAAATCCAGAACTTCTAAAAGAAAGATACCTAATTACCTGGAAAAATAGGGCTTCATCTCAACCTTTAAACGAAAAATCATGTGGAAGTGTATTTAAAAATCCTTCATATATGCCAGCTTGGAAAATAATAGATAATTTAGGATTTAGGGGATATATAAAAGGCGGAGCTAAAGTATCAGAAAAACATACAAACTTCATAATTAATTTCAATAACGCCAAATTTTTAGACATATTCTACATTCTCAAAAAAATAAAACAATTAGCACTAGAGCAAAAAATATATCTGGAGGAAGAAGTAGAAATATGGAAATAAATTACCAAAATATAGAAAATAAAATTTTTATAATTCCCGATAAATCCATTCCAATTGTTTATCTATCACTGTTATTTTTAACGGGAAATTACAAAGAAAAACCTGAAAACTTAGGCATAAATAACTTGTGTTTAAAAACAATGATAAGATCTACTAAATCATTAAAATACGAATCTTTTCAATATTATTTGGAAAAAAATTCAATATCAATCAGTTCTTCGGGGGGTAATTTTGCTAGTACTATTTCATTATCTTTCCCTTTTTATAGCTCTTATAGAGCTATAGAAATCTTAAAAGAGGTACTTTTTAATTACAAATTAAGGCAAGAAGATATTGATGAAGTTAAAAGAGATACTCTTAATTCTATAAAGCTTTCCAAAGATGATGTATGGACTTATTTATACGAAAATAGCGATAAAGCATTTTATAATTCATTTTTAAGTTGGGACACTAGAGGAACACCTAATACCATTAAAGAAATTAATCGCTCAAGCCTAATAAAATGGCTGGAAAACAAAATTTTCGATAAAAAAGTTAAGAAAATAATAGTCGTAAGTGGATATGTAAACGAATCCTTTAAAAACAAACTTTACAAAACCTTTTCAGATTTTTTATATCCTGATCATGGTTATTACCAAAAGATGCAAGATTTTGATATAATAAAAACTAATAAAAAAGAAAGATTAAATAAAAAAGAAGTGGGGATATCTTTAATTTTTGAAGCTCCCGCTATGTCAATAGAATCAATAAAATTCAGAATAATAAATGCAATCCTTAGTTCCATGTCAGGAAGACTATTTACCAATATAAGAGAAAAAAAAGAACTAGCTTATGCTATAACCTCCGTATATGACCCTATCCCCTTTAACAAGGGAAACCTTAAAATTTTTATGCTAACCTCAAAAGAAAAAAAACAGGAATCCTTAAACTCATTACAACAAGAAATACAAAAAATAATAAACGAAGGATTTAATCAAGAAGAATTAAATGTAGCAAAAAATTACTTAATTGGTTTATTTACTTCTTCTTTACAAAAAAGAAGCTTTAAAAACGCTTTACTAGCAAAAATAAAAGCTTACAATATCCCCGATAATTACATAATAGATTATATTAAAATCATTGAAAAAACTACACTGGAAGAAATAAATCAAATAAAAGAAATTTTTGAAAATAAACCATCTTTGTTTATTGTAGATTGAATGTAAAAAAGGAGGTTAAAGTTATGAAAAGCGAACTAGTATGGAGTGAGGGACTAAGATTTATAGGAATAACAGAATCGGGGCACTCGTTAGTATTGGATAGTAAAAAAGAGGTAGGAGGGTTTGAAACAGCCCCAAGCCCAATGGAACTACTATCCATTTCTTTACTTGGATGCACAGCAATGGACGTAATATCAATACTAAAAAAAATGAGAGAAAACGTAGAAGATTTTAGACTATTCTTCCAAGGAGAAAGATCACAAGAACACCCTAAAATATTTACCTACATAAAAATAATTTATCAATTTAAAGGTAAAAATTTAAATCCGGAAAACCTAAAAAAAGCAGTAGAACTTTCACAAGAAAAATACTGCTCTGTTAGTAATATGCTTAAAAAATCAGCTAAAATAGAATATGAAATAAAGATCATTGATGAATAACGGAGGTAAAAATGAAAGTAGGATTAATCATAAATCCTTCCTCTAATCCGTTAGTCCTAGAAGAATATAAAAATTTTTCCATTAATCTTCAGGAATTACTAAATCAAAAATTTCAAAAAAATGAAGAAATGCAAATTTTGGAAATAAATTCAGATTTAACTAACAAAATTTCTTCCATTGACCTTATAATTTTTACAGGTGGAGAAGATGTTCATCCTCGAAATTATTATCAAGAAATAAAATATCCAGAAAGTTTTTATTCATTCAATCTTCAAAGAGATGAAATAGAATTAGAGATACTGGAAAAAACTCACAAATCAAAACCAATTTTTGCAATATGCAGAGGAATACAGTTAATAAACGTTTATTTTGGAGGAACTCTTTTTCAGCACTTACCTTATGATTTAAAAGGAATATCTATAGAAAACGCTCATAAAATATATCCTGAAATAAAAGATTTTGATAAAAAAAGAAAACTCAGACATTTAATAAAAGGGAAAATATTGGAATTATTGAATTTTACTAGCCAAGAAGAAAAAGATAATTTTGTTTGGGTAAATAGCCGTCATCACCAAGCCGTAGCGAGATTAGCAAAAAACTTAGAAATCCTAGCATTAGCTAAAGATGGAGTAGTAGAAATTCTGAGACATCAAAGTCTTCCCATTTTAGCAACACAATATCATATAGAGCAACAAGAAATCTTGCCTAATCAAATTCCTCTCGTTAAATATTTCCTTTCTTTGTTTTGATTTATTTTTCGGTTTTTTTATTACCTATTTATTTCGAATCGTAAAACGGAGTAAAGTATTACATCTCTACCATTCATTCTTACCCTGTAATCAGATCTTGTTGCTCTAGGTAGTGCGTCATTTCTACCACTTGATTCTATAGTGGTTGTAGAAAATCCTCTTATTGTTCCATTTTGTAGCAATACTCCTTCTATATTTGCAAAATTACCTATATATCTTCCGTACCAATATAAATCGTCATCCCTGACTATTAAGTTAAGGAAGTTTTCTGATTCTTGTCTTCTAAATCTTCCGGTGTCTAATAAGAATCTGTAGGAATCTTCATCGATTATTTGAAGACTTCCTCGGTAGCTTACAATATCAGCAAAAAGATATGCCCTTTCAATATTATTCCTATTGCTCTTTTTAGATTGATAATTAAGAATGACAAAATTATGAGCAAGTATATTAAAGTTCCCCCCCTCTCTTTTAACACTATTATTCTCTATTTTACCACCAACATAACCAAACCGTTCATTATTTTCTTTCCTACCTACACCGCCATTACCTATGTTGTCGTGAAAATCCTGGATTATAACGTTTCCTTCAAGTGCTCTTAAAACCTGTCTTCTTCTGTCATATGTCCCCGGATCTTGGTTTGGAATAACATAACTAATTCCATTACCCCCTAAATTCACCGTGAAATTATTAGGTGTAATAGGTTGATTAGTGTTTATATTCCATCCTCCTATTCTGGTATCTATTCCTTGTTGAGCATTTCCAGGATTAACATAGAAATCTCTATTTCCAAAATCATCGGTATTTCTAAATCTTGTAGCAATTACAGTTAAGTCAAATGGTTGTCTTTGATTTTGATTTTCTCCATACCAAAGAGTAGAATCCCCACTACTAGACGGCATAAGTATAACATTACCACCTTCAACATGAACAGTTGACAGAGCTGTCCTTTGCTGAGGTGTCAATCCGTTTAAATCAATAACTAAATCAGTACCATTTTCTTGCTGCATATTAATATTAATTCCTTGTGAGAAAGATATAGCTCCTCTTAATTCATTTGCCGGTACTTTCCTACCACTATATTTTCCCACTGCAAATATTCTTAATCTGTTACCTTCAGGTACTACATAAACATTAGCATATCCTGGTGGATAGCTGTTTAGTATTCGTCTGTTTGGATCATTTCCATTATTTGGATTTATAGGTACGGGGTTTCCGTTTTGATCAAGTGGCCAAAGGACTTCAACTAATCCCCCCCCTTGCTGTCTTGTTCTTATCTGACCTGTTAGATTTCCGTTTCCATCAACTCTTTCACCAACAACAACTGCTTGATTATTAGGAGGTGCTATTCTAATTGTAGTTCTTGTAGGGCTTATACTATCTAAATCTACTACATTATTACCTGCCAATGCTTCTCCTGGGATCCTACCATTTACATTTGAATTAACTTCACCGTTATTAACTCTTGCATTATAATTTGTTCTAATTGAAAAATCTTGGTTAGCTGAGTTAAAAGTTGTTAGATTTTCAGCGATCTCAGCGTAACCCGTGGTTGCTCCACCTCTAATAATTTTACCATTTGTACCATCCCAAACTGTGGTTATACCTGATTTGTTGGTATCTATCATTCTATCAAAAGAATTTATAAATCTTTCCTGCTGTACAGCATTTGGAGTAGCAACATCTCCAAGTATAGAATAACCATCTGTTAATCCAACACAGCTATCTATTCCTTGAGTTGTTAATGCTGTATAAAAAGGATTAGCACCAAAAGGTACCCATAATCCTGCGTATTTTACAAATAAAGCACTACCACCAGCTACATTATATGGTGTTCTTTGTTGAACCGTTGCCCTTGCTCTACCAGTCCATATAATACTATTTCGTACTGTGTTAACAAAACTAGCAAAGTTGTCAACGCCCCTGTTAATATTATTAGGATTAGAAACTATAATAGTATTAATATTAAGTTCATATTCAGGTACAGGTAAAACTGGCAAACGTTGGATATAACTAGCTTCACCTCTTACATTACTTACAACCCATACGTTTGAATTAGGTTCAATTCTTCTGGAAATATTTATGATAAAGCTTTTTTTTCTTTCCTCTGGATTATTTAATATTTCCCTTACTATACTAAGAGATATACCTGAATTATTAGTAAGGATATTACTATCTGATAGTCTATTATTAAAATACTCACAAAACTCATCTTCTCGTATTTCTCTTGATCGATACCTAGAATCATTCCAAACCCAATCTCCTCTTCCCATAACCAAAGGACTAATGGTTATATCAACTGCTTCTTTTAGGTATTGTGTATATTTTGATTCTTCCCTAGCTTTTCCATATAATTTTATTTCATTTTTAGATATTAAAAAAATTAAGCTAACAAAGGTTGATACTATGACAAGCATAAAGAGTGTTATTATTAAGGCTGCACCCTTTTTATTTTTCATTCACCTTCACCTCCTTATAAACTTTATATTACACTTCTATGTTTTACATAAAAATTAAGAATTTTACGATAAACAAAAGGATGCCTTCCATTTCCTGGGTTAACTTGTATTCTCACCTCTGCGTATATCAAATTAGGGTTACCTATGAACTGACTTCCACCTGGTAACTGAACTTGATTAATCCTGCTTATATTACCATGGGTTTGAAAATTATATCTCCAAACCCTTGAATAATATCACCACTTTGATCAACTATACTTAT
>JBKBIY010000065.1:0-7361 GCA_046294045.1 bacterium
AATTAGAGAACTTGAATATCAAGCTGCCTATGAAGAGTTATCTAAAAACTTGAAAAATATCTATCTTGGTACTATACGAAAGAAAGATAACAAAGGGAACATATGGGTTGAGTTTGAAAAATCTATAGGTGTATTGCCTGCGATCTACCAAGTGAAAAATGAGCCTTATTACGTTGGTAAAAAAATGTATTTTCTTTTGATGGGTATAAAAGAGGATAATTCGAAAACAAATATTGTTGCTATATTAAATAGAAAAAGTTCACTACTTATTAGAAAGCTTTTAGAAAAGGAGTATAATGAAATAAAAGAGGGTAATATTGAGATAGTGGAAATAGTTAGACAACCGGGTTATAGAACAAAAATTGCTGTAAGAAGTAGGTTACCGTATTTAGATCCTGTGTCGACCATACTGGGACCCAAAAATTTTAGAATTCAGAGTATATTGAATGAAATAAACGGAGAAAGAATAGATGTTATTTTATATTCTGAGGATCCTAAAATACTTATACCTCGGGCTTTAGGGAATGTTAAGATTATCTCCATAGATCTTGATTATAATAACAAAATAGCTCGTATTATTGTACCAGATGAACAATTATCTATTGCAATTGGTAAGGAAGGTTATAATGCTAAACTATCTGCTACCTTAACCAAATGGAAAATAGATATAAAAAGTGAGTCATCTATAAGGAGAAAAACTGAGGAAAAAGAGGATGTAATTTTTGAAGCGGTTAACTTAGCTGAAGATTATAATATAGATGATATTGAAATAAAAAATATTCCTTCTAATTTTAGGAAGTGAGCTGAAAATTTTTAAAAAAATATAATTAAAGGAGAGGGTTTTATGTGGGAAACATTTACAGAGAGGGCAAAAAAGGTTATAATCTATGCTCAGGAAGAAGCTAAAAATTTAGGTTCTTCCCATGTAGGTACTGAGCATTTACTTTTAGGAATAATAGTTGAAGGAGAAAGTATAGCTGCTAAAATACTTAGTAAATACGATGTTACTTATCAAAAACTTAAAAAAGAAATAGAGAATTTTTTAGGGAAGTCTCAAACTAGCAATGCTAGAGGAGATCTTGAATTTTCACCCAGAGCTAAGAAGGCAATAGAAAATGCTTTTGATGAAGCTAGAACAATGAATCATAACTATATAGGCCCCGAGCATATATTGTTAGGAATACTTAATGAAACAGGAGGAGTAGGATACAGATTACTTCAAAAAATCAACATAAATATCAATAATCTTAAAGAAGAATTAGTAAGAATAATGGGATTTGATTTTGTTAGAAAGACTAAGGAGCATGAGGTAAAAACTCCTACTCTTGATATGTACGGTAGAGACTTAACTAAACTTGCAAAAGAAGGAAAACTTGATCCTGTTATAGGTAGGAAAAAGGAGATACAAAGGGTTATACAGATATTGTCAAGGAGAACCAAGAATAATCCTGTTTTGATAGGTGAGCCTGGTGTAGGTAAAACTGCGATTGTTGAAGGATTAGCTCAAAGGATAGCCAAAAATGAAGTACCCGATTTGCTTAGGAATAAAAGAGTTATAGCAATAGATTTAGCGGGTTTAGTAGCGGGAACAAAGTACAGGGGAGAGTTTGAGGAAAGAATGAAAAGAGTAATGGAAGAAATTAGGGAAGCTGCTGGTAGTATTATACTTTTTATAGACGAATTGCATACTATAATAGGTGCGGGAGCCGCTGAAGGTGCTATAGATGCTTCCAATATACTTAAACCCGCTTTAGCTAGAGGAGAAATACAAACAATAGGAGCTACTACTATTCAAGAATATAGAAAACATATAGAAAAAGACGCTGCTTTGGAAAGAAGATTTCAGTCTGTGATGGTTGAAGAACCATCTATAGATGAAGCTGTAATTATTCTTAAGGGACTAAGAGATAGATATGAAGCTCATCATAAGGTCAAAATTTCTGATGAGGCTATAGTGGCTGCAGTTAGACTTTCTCATAGGTATATTTCCGATAGATATTTACCTGACAAAGCAATAGATTTGATAGATGAAGCTGCTGCTAAATTAAGATTGAAATTATATCAACATCCTCAAGAATTGATTGATATTGAAAATAGATTAAAAGAAATTCAAAGAGAAAAGGAATATTATTCTCATTCTGAAGATTTTGAACAAGCCAGAAAATTAAAAAAAGAAGAGGAACAATTAAGGATAAAAAAGGAAGAATTGGAATTACAATGGAGAATGAGAATAGCAAATCCTGAAAATGATGAGAATGTAGTTAAAGAAGAACATGTAGCTGAGATAGTATCTGCTTGGACGGGTATACCTGTAACACGTCTTACTCAAAGTGAAACCGAAAAATTAGTTAATATGGAAAATTATATTAAAGAGAGGATAGTAGGGCAGGATGAGGTTATAAATAAGATAGCAAGAGCTGTTAGAAGAGCAAGAGCTGGTTTAAAGGATCCTAAAAGACCCGTAGGAGTATTTATGTTCTTAGGTCCTACAGGGGTAGGTAAGACTGAAACTGCCAAAGCTTTGGCTGAGTTTTTATTTGGTACTGAAGATGCTCTCATTAGAATTGATATGTCTGAATATATGGAAAAATTTGCTGTAACTAGATTAATAGGGGCTCCTCCGGGGTATGTTGGTTATGAAGAAGGGGGGCAATTAACTGAGAGAGTAAGAAGAAGACCTTTCTCTGTTGTACTGTTTGACGAAATAGAAAAAGCTCATCCTGATGTTTTCAATATTCTTCTTCAAATATTTGAAGATGGAAGGTTAACTGACAGTCAAGGAAGAGTCGTTGATTTTAAAAATACAATTATAATAATGACTTCAAATGTAGGAACTCATGAAACAGTTGCAACTAGAGAGTTAGGGTTGAGAACTGAGAAAAAGGAAGAAGATCCTGAAAAAATCTATTCTCGAATGAAATCCAAAGTAATGGAAGAAGTTAAAAAACTATTTAGACCTGAATTACTTAACAGAATAGATGAAATACTTGTATTTAGACCACTTGGAATGAACGAGTTAAAAGGTATTGTTGACATACTACTAAAACCCCTTAATAAAGAGCTTGAATCAAGAAATATAAAGTTGAAAATAGAAGATAAGGTTAAGGAATTAATAGTTAAGCATGGTTATAATCCAAGTTTTGGAGCTAGACCATTAAGAAGGAGTATAACTTCTTTATTGGAGGAAACGCTTGCAGAAGAAATGCTTAAAAACAATGTTTTTGAAAATTGCGTTATTGAAGCCTATGCGGAAAATGATAATATAAAATATAAGTTTATTAAAGAAGATTCTGTTAAACTTGATGTTGTAGAAGTAAATAATGATTAATAATGAGTTTTTTAAGCTATTTTCCTGTTAATCTTAAAAACTTTTGGATATACAAAGTTGCGGAGAAATTTTCTAATGAGTATGTTTTAACAAAAGTTATTATAAACGAAAAGATTCCTTTTAGTGACAAGGTGATATATATTTTTACTTATAATGTTGATGAGGAGGAAATTAAGAGGGAGTCATATGTTGTTCAAGGTGATGGTATATATTTGTATGCTAGGAAAGTGGAGAATAATTTAGTTGTTTTTGATCCGTTAGTTCCTTTTTTACCAAGGGATTTTATGGATAGAGAATGGTGGAACTGGGAAGGTAAAATAGGACTTGTTCCCACTAAAATTTTATTTAAAAATAAGAAATATGTTGAGGATAATGTCTTAAAAATACAGTATACAGAAGAGAATAAATTTGGAAAATCTGAATATTCAATACTTTTAAAAAAAGATGTTGGAATTATAAGAGAGGAAGCTGAGACTCCTTTTGTAAGTTACATTTCTGAAATTGTGGATTATGAAGTTTCATTAGATGATCTGTCTTTTATTGATTTCAAAGTAAGTGAAGTCATAGAGGAGGAAACTAATGAGATTGAATCTTTAGAAAATCAATATTTTGAAGAAGATGTCTTAATTGAGGAAAATGAATATTTCAACGAAGAATATGATCAAGAATATAACCAAGAATATGATCAAGAGGAAATTATTTTTGAAGAATTTCAGGAAGAATATAATGAAGAAAAATTAGAGGAGAGTGAAGATGAGGATAGATGGTAGAGGTAGTTTGGAGTTTAGGAAAATGAAATTTGATTTGGATTATCTTAAGTATCCTCTTTCTTCTGTTTTGGGGGAATTGGGTGATACTATTGTTTTGGTTAGTGTTAGTATTTCTGAGAATTTACCTGATTTTTGTAAATCTTTTGGGCATGGTTGGATAAGTGCTGAGTATAGATTATTACCTGCTTCAACCTCTGTTCGTAATCCAAATATGATCAACTCTAGAGCTCAAGAGATAAGAAGAATGATAGGTAGATCCTTAAGAAGTGCGTTCGATTTATATAAATTTCCTAAGTTTCACTTGATAGTTGATTGTGAAGTATTGCAAGCCGATGGTGGTACAAGAGTGGCTTGTATTAATTCTGGTTTTGTTGCCTTGGTAAGAGCTTTTGATAAATTATTTTCTCAAGAAGCTATTGAAAATCATCCTTTAGTTAACTGGATAGCGGCTATGAGTTTTGCTGTTGAAAATGATCAAATTTTGTTAGATCCTTGCTACTTGGAAGATAGTAGTGCAGATGTTGATATTAATATTGTAGTTAATAATAACAGAGAAATTAGTGAATTACAATTTAGTTCTGAAAAAAAGTTATTAAAAAAAGAAATACTTAATCAAATAATAGATATTAGTTTTGAAAAGGCTGAGGATATTTTTAGTTTACAAAGGAAAGTGTTAGGTAGGGAGGATATAAGAAATGTTGAACTCTCAAATTTATGAAAATATAAATAGTTCTTTAGAAAGTGTTGATCCTGTGGTTCATAATCTTATAAAGGAGGAAGTGTTAAGGCAGTCTGAGGGTATAAATTTGATAGCTTCTGAAAATTATGCTTTTAAGGCTGTATTACAGGCGATGGGGAATGCTCTTTCTAATAAATATGCAGAAGGATACCCTTATAAAAGATACTATTCAGGATGTCAATACGTTGATGAAATAGAAGTTTTAGCTATAGAGAGGTTAAAAGACTTATATTCTGCTGAGCATGCTAATGTTCAACCTCATTCTGGAGCACAGGCTAATATGGCAGTATATTTTGCTTTTCTTAAACCGGGGGATACGGTACTTTCGATGAGTCTTGATTGTGGGGGTCATTTAACGCATGGTAGTCCTGTAAATTTTTCTGGGCAAATGTATAATGTGATTCATTATGGTGTTTCGCGTGTAAATGAATTAATAGATTACGATCAGGTAAGGGATTTAGCTTTAAAACATAGGCCAAGGATGATTGTTGCTGGAGCTTCTAGTTATAGCAGAGTTATAGATAGCAAAATTTTTCTGGATATAGCTAAGGAAGTTGGAGCTTATTTTCTTTTTGATATGGCTCATTACTCAGGATTGGTTGCTGCAGGAGTATATCCTTCGCCTGTTCCATATGCTGATTTTGTTACTTCTACAACTCATAAAACTTTAAGAGGACCTAGAGGAGGAATAATTCTTTCTAAAAAAGAGTACGCAAAAGATATAGATAAGTCTGTATTTCCAGGGGTACAAGGAGGGCCGTTGATGCATGTAATAGCTGCTAAAGCCGTAGCTTTTAAACTTGCAAAATCTCAAGAATTTGTAGAGTATCAGAAGCAAGTTGTTAAGAATGCTAAAGTATTTGTTGAAACTCTTAAAAATGAAGGTTTTAGAATAGTTTCTGATGGTACTGACTGTCATATGTTTTTAGTGGATTTAAGAAATATAGGGATTACTGGAAAAGAAGCTGAAGAATTACTGAACAGTGTTGGAATTTATGTTAATAAGAATGTTATTCCGTTTGATCCACAACCTCCAAGAGTAACAAGTGGAATAAGAATAGGTACTCCTGCTATTACTACAAGGGGGTTTAAGGAACAGGAGGTCATGGAAGTGGCTAGATTAATAGCAATGATTATAAAAGACAGGACTAAACAGGAGATTGTTACAAAGAAAGTAAGGGAAATATCTTCTGCTTTTCCGGTGTATGTAGTATAAATATTTTAATAAAAATATTTTAATAAAATTGGAAGGTGATTTAAATGAATAGTGAAAATTTTATAGCGAAGGAAGTTAAGGTAACTGAGAAGTTAATTAATCGAGAGGAAAGAGCTAAAGAAATTTTGAATTATATTTTATCGTTTATATTTGATAAATTTGAGATTGTTTCTAGATCTGATTCGAAGAATGTGTATCTTAAGGTTTTCGCAAGTAAAAATGATTACAATTTTATAGTAAAAAATAAGATTTTGATGATTTCTATTAAAGCAATTGTGATGTCATATGGTGCTAAGATAAATAAGAAAATTCATGTTGATTTTGTTTTAGCTCGACAAAAAAACGAAAAGAATAAATAATATGAAAAATGTAATAAAGATAGTTGTATTTTTTCTGATTTTTGTTGTATTTCTTTATTTTATTTACAAACCAAAAAGTGGAGATATTGATAGAAATTTTGGTGAAAATGGATTTGTGGAGCTTCCAAAAATGTATTTTAGTTATTACAAAGTAATAGATAATAAGATTTATATTCTTGGAAAAAGTAGGGATTCAAGTGATTTACTACTAAGTAAAGTAAATTGTGATGGTAAAGAAAGCAACGAATTTGTCTTAGACTCTTTTTTGTGGAGTGTATCATCCGGTTTTATAGATAAGGATCTAAATATTTTTGTTGCTGATAATAATTATTTAAAGGGTTTTTTCATATCAAAATACAATAAATTTGGACAAAAGTATAATAATGGAAAAGAGTTTATTGAATATATGGGTAGTGATGTTAGATTTATAAAGGAAGGAAAATTGTATATTGATCTGGATGGAAGTTTTTTTGTACTTTTAAATTCCACTTCAAAAGTAAAGATTTTAAAATATAATCCAGATGGGTCACTTGATAAAAAATTTGGAAATGAAGGGATTTTTGTTTACAATTCCTCCTTCTTTGAGGCTGAAGCTCTAGTCTTTGATAGGGAGTTTATATATATTATTGGGGTTAATAAAAGGTTTAGTAAAAATGATAATAAAATCTATGGTTCACTTTCTATTATTGGGGTTACTAAAAAAGGTAAGATTAACAAAAATTTTGGTAAAGATGGAGTATTTTATCATGATAAAGAATTTGTTAATCTGTATATTTTTGGTGATAAAATTATTTTTAATGAAAATAAGTTTATTATTCCTTCAAAAACTTATGATTTCGATTATAAATACAGTGAAAATCTTGTTTTTTGTATAAATAAAGACGATAAAAATGGAGAATTCTTAAAAATCAATAATATTACTATTAAACAAGGTTTAAAGCTAATGGTT
>JBKBIY010000066.1:0-7247 GCA_046294045.1 bacterium
AAAGCCTTGCAAGAAGCTGGAGCATTTGTAGTTGATACAATACCCTCTATCCCCCGAGTTTTAATTGAAAAATTAGCTCAATTTAGGAAATAAATTAGGAAATAAATAAGAAAACCGCTTTCTGGGAAACAGCGGAATATAAATATTCCCAGTTACCCGCTAGGGTAAAAGGGTAAAAAATATGGCACAAAAAAAATCCGGAAGCGCAAGTAAAAACGGAAGAGACAGTAACAGCAAAAGGTTAGGCGTAAAAGCCTATGACGGACAATTCGTTAAAGCCGGTAACATCATAGTAAGGCAAAGAGGAACTAAAGTATACCCAGGAGTAAATACTTCTCTAGGTTCTGACTACACCATCTTCGCTCTTAAAGACGGTACGGTTAAGTTCAGAAAAACTAAATATAAAACTTTTGTAGATGTGATAGAAAATTAGATATTAAAACTAAGAAATATTTGTTGTTTTGTTTTTTCTAATGCAAGAAAAAGTAATACTTTTGCAATCATTTTTTAAGCCCCCTATTGCTGTTATTTTGGAAAATGGACAAATTATAAATGTCTTTCTTGATATAGATGCCGATGAAGTAGGTAGTATATACAAAGGAAAAATAGTAAACATTCAAAAAGGGATAAATGCCTGCTTTGTCAGCCTAGGTAACGGAAAATTCGGATTCCTTAACTTAAATGATATTCCTCCTTTTATAGAACCTAAAATAAACTCTTTCTTAATGGTAAAAATAAAGAAAACCTCTGTAAAATCAAAATCCCCCCAATTATCTGCTTATGTAACAATAGCAGGAAAATACGTGGTACTTCTTCCTTTTGAAAAGTCTATAAAAATATCTCATAAAATTCAGGAACCAGATGTTGAAGAAATTTTAAAAATGAAGCTGGAAAATATAAGAGAAAAGTTGCAAGCCAAATACCCTGGAATTGAACAAATAGGATTTATCGCAAGAACAAATTCTCAGTACGCAGACGCTATAGAAATAATGAAAGATGTCGAATCTCTATACCAAACCTGGCAAAAAATTATTAATGAATATAATAAAATTCATTACGAAAAATTACTCTACAAAGATGAATATTTCCCCTTAAAAATAGTAAGAGAATACTTCGATTCAAAAACAAAAATAGTAGTAGATAATAAGCAAGATTACATGGAAATAAAAAGATATCTTTCTCTTTTCTTTGAAGAATACGAAAATTATGTTTCCTACTTTGATACTTTAAAATTAAAAAGAAGTTTACTAGATTACTACAACATTAAACTTGATTTTCAAGATTTCATAAAACATAAGGTTAATTTATCATCTGGTGGATATATACTTATATATCATAATGAGCTTGGCACAACTATAGATGTAAACTCAGGTAGTTACATAGGTGAAAATCCATTTGAAACCTATAAAAATGTTAACCTGAATTCTTTAAAAGAAATAGTTAAACAAATTAGGCTTAGAGATGTATCAGGAATAATATTAATAGATTTTTTAAAGATTCAAGATCCACATAAAAGAGAAGAGGTAAACAAGGAAATAATGGAAGAGCTTGAAAAGCTATTTAAAGAAGAAAAAAGAAGGATAAAAATATGGGGATTTACAAATTTAGGTATTTTGGAAATAACGAGGCAAAGAGTTGAAGAAGGTAATTATAACAAAATAACTGCTCCTTGTAAAAATTGCCAAGGAACTGGATACGTACTATCTCCAGAATATCAAGTTGTTCAAATTATAAACACAATTAATTCTTATATTTTAAAATTAATGGGATCAAAAGAAAAAATAATGTATCTTGAAATGTCTTCTGAAATAATACCGTATTTTATCGAGGAATATATATCCAAAGAATATTACAAATTTCTCGAAGATTACGGATTTACTCTTATTGTTAAGTCTTTTTATTCTTACTACTACATATACAGATATTCTAAGTATAAATTGAAAATTTTTAGAGAGTTGGAATTTAATTTGGTTGAAGATTTTCCAAAATTAGGTGATTTAATAGAAACTGAAGCTTGGATGATACAAGAATTAAATTCCAAAAAAATGTATTCTTTATACAAAGGTTTTCCTTTGATTGTTAATTTTGATTTTGAAAGCCCTTTTGAGGGAATTAAAAAAGTTAGGGTAAAAATAGAAAACGTAAAACCTTACTACTATATTCAAGGTAGAAAAGCTTAAAAAGGTATGTTTTAAGTAAGAAAAAAATTAAAAAAAGGGGGAAATTATGAAAAACTTAAGATTGAAAAATTTAATATTTGTGATTTTTATATTATTATTTATTTTTCTTTTTTCTTACGCAAACACTCAAAAAATTGTGGAATATAATAAACCTGCTGTAGTCTTGATATATATGGATATATCAGGAAATGTGACATTTAATGTACCTAGAGTTAATGAAAATGCTATAAATCAGCTTCAAAATGAAATTATGAATTTAGCTTACTCTGGTGCTTTTGGAACAACAGAAGAAGAAATGAAAAAAAATATTACCAAATACATATTTCAAAAAATGGTACAAAATCCTACAAGATACTTAGTACCTTCTAAGAGGCAAAAAAGTGTACAAGTAAATACTGGTGCAGTTGGTAGCGGAGTAGTAATAAACCCAAACGGATACATACTTACGGCTACTCATGTTGTATCTATGGAAGAGGAAGAACTAAAAAAAACGGTTGCTCAAAAATTCTTATCAAGTGTCATAACTGAAGAGTTATTTTATAATTTTGAACAGGAAGCCGGTATAGAACTTTCTCAGGAAGAAGAAAAATTACTTGCCTCTGCCGTCCTAAAATATCTTTTATCTAACATAACCTCAATAAATTACGATAAGAAAATATATGTAGGTCTAGGAGTAGCGGAAAAAGGTAAGTCCAATGTAGGCGCTTTTTTTAAACCTGCTACCATAATAAAATTAGGATCAAGTGAAAAAGTGTCAGATATCGTAGATATGGGTAGAGATATAGCTATTATAAAGATAGATCAAAATAATTTGCCAGTTTCCTTGGTTTCTGAAGTTGAACCTACTGAAGCTTCCGAAATAGTCGTTATAGGATACCCTGCAAAGGTTCATTTCTTTGCAGGTAACTTGTTTGACAATTTTACAATCTTAAAACCTACTGTTACCAAGGGAATAGTATCTGCCATAAGAACCTCTAACAAGGGAGTAAGGGTAATACAAACTGATGCAACCGTAAGCGGAGGAAATAGTGGAGGACCTGCTTATAACGACGAAGGAAAAATAATAGGTACTGTAAGCTGGGGTATACTTGATCCTCAAATCGGCGTAGCAACTCAAAATTACAATATACTTGTATCTTGCCAAGAAATAAATAATTTTCTAAAAGAAGCTGGCGTTCAAAATGTTCAATCTGAAGTTGATATAAATTATCGTAAAGCTATAGATGCTTATTTTGAACAAAAATATAGAACAGCTCAAAACTATTTTAAAAAAGTTGAACAACTTTATCCCGATCACCCCTACGTAAAGGAATACCTTGTTAACTGCCAAACAAATATAGATCAAGGAAAAGATAGAAGTGGCATTAATTTAGGTTCTAATACAACAATTATACTTATTATTGTAGGTTTACTTTTTTGTGGAGGAATTTTTCTTTTGAGTGTAGCTGTTACCATTTATTTCATATTCTTTAGAAAAAAACCAGCTTCTAAATAAGCATTTAAAAAAAGTCGGATAAATATTAAAAAAAATGATAACAGATAAAGATTTTGTCCATCTTCATTTGCATACAAATTATAGTATTCTTGACGGAATGATAAAAATTGATAATTTAATTAATAAAGTAAAAGAATTTGGAAGCGTTGGTGTTGCTATTACTGATCATGGTTCAATATCCGGAGCAATAGAGTTTTATGATAAATGTAAAGAAAATGAAATAAATCCCATAATCGGAGCAGAATTATACATAACCGAAGATAGAAAAATTAAAAATAAAACCACTAATGAAGAAGATTATAAAGTCTCAGGATATCATCTTTTGCTACTTGCTAAAGATTTCAAAGGATATAAAAATCTTGTAAAATTAGTAACTATTGGTAATCTTGAAGGATACTACTATAAACCCAGAATAGACAAGGAAGTACTCGCAAAATATAGTGAAGGATTGATAATGCTTAGTGGATGTCTTGCCAGTGAATTATCTAACGCCATACTTTATCAACAAGATCAAAACAAAATAAAAAAAATCCTTGAAGAATATTTATCAATTTTTGGTAAAGAGAACTTTTTTTTGGAGTTTCAATATCATGGCTTAGAAGAACAAATTAAACTAAATACCGAGCTTATAAAGATAGCTAAAAAATATGGATTAAAAAGAGTAATTACTAATGATAGTCATTACCTAAGTCGTGAGGATTATTTTGCTCATGATGTACTTCTTTGTATTCAGACAAAAAAGAAAATAGATGATCCAAAGAGGTTAAGGTTTACACAAAACGAGTTTTATCTTAAAAGTGCTCAGGAACTCTATGAAATATGGAAAGATGAGTTTAAAGACGCTTTTTTAAATACTCGCTTTATAAGTGAAATGGTTAATATAACTTTTCCTGAAAATATCTATTATCTTCCTCGAAGTGAAAATAGTTCCATTATATTAAGGGAATTATGTTATAAAAATTTGCCTTTGAAGTATCCTGATTATGATCAAAGAATCATAGATAGGTTGGAATATGAATTAAAAGTTATAGAAGACATGGGATTTTCGGATTACTTTCTTATAGTATGGGATTTTATTAATTGGGCAAAAAGTAAGAATATACCAGTTGGTCCTGGTAGGGGCTCAGTTGGTGGAAGTATAACCGCTTATATTATCGGCATAACTCAAATAGATCCACTTAAATATGGTTTACTTTTTGAAAGATTTCTTAATCCTGGAAGAAAATCCATGCCTGATATAGATGTTGATTTCTGTCAATTAAGAAGAGATTTAGTAATAGATTATTGTATTGAGAAATATGGTAGAACAAAGGTGTCTAATATTGGTACGTTTGGTAAGATGAAGGCAAGGGCTGCTGTTAGAGATGTTGCTAGGGTACTTGGGTTACCTCCCTCTTGGGCAGATAGAATCGCTAAAATGATTCCTTTTAATAGCTCCATTTCTGAAGCAATAGAGCAAAATCCTGAGCTTAAAAGAGAATATCTTAATGATAATGAAGTAAAAAAAGTATTAAATATTGCAATTAACTTGGAAGGTAATATAAGGAATCAATCTGTTCATGCAGCTGGTGTTATAATTTCATCTATAGATATTGATGAAATGATACCTTTAACAAGGGCTAACGATGTTATAGTGACAGCTTATGATATGACGGCGGTCGAAAGGCTAGGATTCGTTAAAATGGATTTTCTTGGACTTAGAACTTTGACTTTAATAGATGATGTTGTAAAATTAATAAAGAAAACAGAAAATGTAGAAATAGATGTTTACAATTTGCCATTAGATGATGATAAAACTTATCAATTGCTTAGGGAGGGAGATACTGTTGGTGTGTTTCAAACGGAGAGCCCGGGATTTGCTAACTTACTTAGAGAACTAAAGCCTTCAAATATTAACGATATAATAAGTGCATTGGCTCTTTATAGACCAGGGCCTTTGGAAAGTGGATTGGTTAAAAAATTTATAGAATCCAAACATGATTCCTCTAAAATAGAATATCTGCATCCTGATTTGGAAGACATATTAAAGGAAACTTATGGGGTTATAGTTTATCAAGAGCAAATAATGATGATAGCAAATAAATTTGCTAATTTTACTTTGGCTCAAGCTGATGATTTAAGAAAAGCAATGGGTAAGAAAAAGCCCGAAATAATGGAAAAATATAGAAAGGTGTTTATAGAAGGATGTGTTAATAATGGTTATCCAAAAGAACTTGCAGAAAAATTATTTGATATTATTGAAAAATTTGCAGGTTATGGCTTTAATAAATCCCATTCAGTAGCCTATGGAATTCTAACCTATATAACAGCTTTCTTAAAAGCTAACTATCCTCATGAATACTTAACAGGTTTACTTAGAAGTGTAGAAGACAATCCTAAAAAATTAAAGGTTTTTCTTAGGGAATGCGATGAAAAAGGTATTAGGGTATTACCTCCAGATATTAACAAGAGTAACAAAAGTTTTGATATAGAATTTATTGATTCTCAGAAGTTTATAAGATATGGATTTATGGGAATAAAAGGATTAGGTGAGGCAGTTGTCAATGAAATTATCTTAAAAAGAACAAAACCTTTCGAAAGTATATACGAATTTTCTAAAGTTGTAAATCATAGAATTGTCAATAAAAAAGCTTTTGAAATATTGGTTCTGTCTGGTTGTTTTGACAGTCTTCATCCTGATCGTATGGAGTTATTCAGTAAACTTGAGGAAATTATTGGTAAAAGCAAAAATAAAACTTCTTCCCTTTTTGTTTCTGATCAAATTTTCTCTAACAAACTCTTAAAAGAAAACTATGAAGATAAAAAAATGGATCCTCTAGAAATACTTAAACTGGAAAGAGAATATTTGGGAGTTTATTTATCAGATCATCCTTTAAATAAGCTAAATTTTAAGAATTTAAAATATAAAAATATAAAAGAGGTTAAACAGGAAAGACTAAAAAATGTTGAGCTAATAGGTGTAATAGTTAATTTACAAGAAAAAATAACACCCAGAGGGAGGATGGCTATTTTCGAACTTGATGACCCTACGGATAGTATAGAAGTTGTTGTTTATCCTTCACCTTATCAAGAATATAAAGATAAAATAAAAGAAGGAAATGTTGTAGTTATAAAAGGGGAAATGATAAGTGAGGATGAAGAGGAAAATGAAGAGGAGTTTAAAGTTGTTTGTTCAGCTGTTCTTGAACCTACTCAAAAAACAAATCAAACTAAATCTTTTTCTAAATATATCTTGAATTTCTTTGTCGAAGTAGACAATAACTTTCCCGAAGAAAAGTATTATAGATTTTTAGATGTAATTACCAACTTCTTTTACGATCAAGGAGAAATAAAAATAAATTTTGAAATTTATCAAGCAGACAAATACAAAAATATTCCTAAAGATAAATTTGTTTGTTGGCAGGATTATTACACAATTATAAATATTTTGAAAAACGATTTTCCAGAGGTTTCAAAAAACTTGCGATTAATCCTAGAAGAGGAAATTTGGTAAAAGGATATTTTTTTAATTTTTAGAATTACTATAAACGGTAGATAAAAACTGTTTTATGGACATATACGTTGATGTAGGT
>JBKBIY010000067.1:0-7096 GCA_046294045.1 bacterium
AACAGCACCTTGTCCTCCTCTTCCAAAAAACTTTATCTCTACCATTTTTTTCCTCCCTCCATCTTCTCCTTACTTCATTATTATACCATAGCCTAAATTATCCTCTTAATAGAATAAATTTTTTGCTATAAAATTTGCTATTACTTGCGCTCCTCATAATTTGCCCATTTCTTCTTTACCTCTCATACTAACAAAATCATAATAAACTTTATCTTTCTTTAGTTTCAAAGTTTTTTCTATAAAACCTTCTACCTCATCAACTAATATTAGAGCTTCACCAAGTAACTTCTTCTGCCTATTTCTATACCAATCTTTTTGATTCAAACTGATAACCGGTAATCCATATCCTGCAGCCTGCTCATTTGCAGATCCCCCAAAACCCCAAACACAAAAACTATTCCTAAGAAAAAAACCATAATAAATAGAATCCACAATCCTAATTCTCTCAATTCCATCTAGTAAATTTTTAATATCTTTAACAGGATAAAAATTAGGAACAATCACCGTAAACTCAAACCCCAACCTTACCAACTCTTTAACAGAATCTTTTATCTTAATCAAATTATCTAGGCAATTATTAACTCTACCTGGAAGTATTATAATATTGTTTTCTGATATATCACCTTCATACTCAAAGTATGGAATATCTAAAACAGGATTACCTAAAAAATAAACATTATCAAGAAATTTTTTTAAAAAAACATAAGTTTTCTCATCTCTTACAAAATTAGCAATAACTTTCTTCATAATAGATATTTCAAAAAAATTAAAAAACTCAGTTTTTATGGATTTAGCAGTAGCTACGAAAAAAGTTTTATTAATCTTTCCTCCAAAATAAAGCACCAACAAAGGATAAATGTCCCCTACTGCAACAAAAAAGTAATCTTTATCTATTTTTTTAACAAAATTAATTTGGTTAATAATGTGTTTGATTAAACCTTCTCTAACATCTTTTAAAAAATTAGAAAAATTCAAAAAACCACTTATACCTCTACTAGGAAAAACCTTAACAGGACCAACAATCTTAAATTCCTCAAAAACCTTACCTTCAGTAACCAAAGGGAAAAACTCTATTCTATTTTTTAAATCCTCCGGAAACTTCTTAGCTATATAATAAGCAATTGTATCTTCACCGTACCCATTTGACAAAAATAAAATTTTCGACATACTTATTACATCTACATTCTCTATCTTAAGTAAATCCAAATACTCTTTTTCGCAAAAATTTCAAGATTTTCCTTTTTTCTTTAACTTTTTTATTGTTTTATCTACATATTTTACCTCCACAATAACCACTTTTGATAAAAATAAATATTGATAAAAATAAAATTTTTGACATATTTGTTTTTATCTTTGGCATTTAATTTCTCAATCTCTGATAAATTTCCCAAATTTTTTGGTAACAAAATTTTTTGGCTGTACTTATATCAGAAGCTTCTATTTCATCAAGAAAATTCTCCATTAATGCTGTAAATTCAACATCAAGTAAATCGGAATATCCTTTATCCAAGAATTCCAAGACTTTTTTACCTAGCTCCGTTACAACGATAACCCCCTTCTTTACCTGAATATATTTTCTTTTCTTTAGAGTTTCTATTGTTGAGGCGTAAGTAGAAGGCCTACCTATCCCAACTTCCTCCATTTTCCTAATTATACTTGATAGGGTATACCTAGGCGGTGGCTTAGTATGGTTTTCCTCTATTTCATAATCAATAATTTTTAAAAACCTTTCTGAACAATCAACAAAGGTATTCTTGAATATCTTGTATTTTTCGATTTCTTGAGGTAAAATTTTTAAAAAACCTTCTTTTAAAACCTTTCCTGCTTGATATTTTATATAAAAATCCTGAGATAAACAGCAAATTATTTCATTATAAGCATATTCGCAAGGTAAATAAAGTGAAGCTAAAAATCTACGATATATCAATTCATAAATTTTAAACTCTTCATCTGATAAATATTTTCTAAGCAATGATAAACTAAAAGGATAAGTTATTCTTATTGCTTCATGAGCATCAAAAGCACTTTTATTTTTTCTACTGTAAACCCTTACATTCCCTAAAATTTTTTTAGCTAATTCTATTCCCTCTTGACTTACTCTTACGCTATCTGTTCTATGATAAGTTATTAGCCCTCTTTTTTCTTTTCCGATAAAAACCCCTTCATATAGCTTTTGAGCTATTTTCATTGTTAAAGAATTAGGTATACCAATTTTAGCAGCTTCTTGCTGTAAAGTAGAAGTTTTTAGAGGATCTGGAGGAATTATCTCCTTTACACCTTCATTCATTTCAAACTCAAAAAGCTTGCCTACTATTTTTTTTAGAAAACTATTTTCTAAATTTTTCACTTCCTCTTTGTTAAAAACTTTAAATAAATCACCATTTTTACCGTATAAGTAAGCACTTAAATTATATTCGTTAATTTTGAAATTAATTTTAATGGTAAAATATTTTTTGGGTTTAAAATTTTCTATTTCTTTTTCTCGTTGAACAAGAATTTTCAGGGTAGCTGTTTGTACTCTACCTGCACTTAATCCTTTTATTTTGAAACTCCTCCACAAAACAGGACTTATTTTGTAACCTATTACCCTATCTATTATTCTTCTTGCCAATTGACTTTCAACCATAGAAAGATTAATCTCAGACAAATTTTCTAATCCTTTTTTAACACCATTTAACGTTATTTCATTAATAAAAGCTCTTTTAAAGTTTAACTTTTGTTGAGAATTTTCTTTAAAATTGCTAGCTAAGCCATTAGATAATTCAGAATAAACATGAAAAGCTATGGCTTCTCCTTCTCTATCAGGATCAGTAGCTAAAATAACATAATTGTATTGACCTAAAAGTTTTTTTATGTAATCTATTATTCTTTTTTTACCAGGTAAAAAATTAAAAAAAGGAACAATTTTGTCTTTTTCGATTTTAAAACCAAGATTATTTTTAGGCAAATCTTTGATATGCCCTCTTGTAGCTACAATTTTGAATTTTCTTATGTTAATTTTTTTAAGTATATAGGAGATAGTTTTGGCTTTTGAAGGGGACTCAAGTATAAACAAAAGAGATTTATTAAAAAAACTTTTTTCTATATTTTCCAAGGATAAGGACAGCCCATGACCGGGATCGAACCGGTGACCTCATCCTTACCAAGGATGCGCTCTTCCACTGAGCTACATGGGCAACTTCTTAGAAGCTTGCAGTAATGAGCTGATAAAGAGGTAAAAATACCGCCAGAACTATGAATCCAACCATTCCACCCATACCAACAATCATTATGGGCTCTATCAACGAAGTTAAAGAAGCTAAAGTATACTCAACCTCAGTATCATAAAAATCCGCTATTTTATTTAACATAGTGTCAAGGTTACCCGTTTCTTCACCCACAGCTATCATTTGAGTAACCATTGGAGGAAAAATACCCGTTTCGGTTAAAGGTCCTGATAAATTTTCTCCTTCTCTTAATTTAACCCTTACGCTATCTATAGCGCTACCTACTACAGCATTTCCAGAAACTTGTGAAACTATTTCCAACGAAGCCATTAAAGTAACACCAGAGGAAAGTAAAGTACCTAATGTTCTGGCAAACCTACTTATAGCAACTTTTTTGTTTAACAACCCAAATACGGGAATATTAAGCATTATTAAATCTATTTGTTTTCTACCAACAGGAGTTTGATAGTAAAAATTTATAGCTGATACAGCGATAATTACTGAAATAATAAGAGCGGCTATTACTTCCGGTTTCCTTATTGCTTCAACTACCGTTATCAATATTTGAGTAATAAGAGGTAAATTTACGTCCATTTCTTTGAATAAATTTACAAAAGTTGGTAAAATATAGGTAACTAAGAAAATTACTATACCTATTGCTAAAACAAGAATTATTGCAGGATAAGTCATAGCAGACTGTACTTTCTTTTTTAATTGAAAATCCTTTTCCATAAAATTTGCTAATCTATCTAGTACTTCGTCAAGCATACCACCTATTTCCCCGGCTTTAACCATACTTATATATAAATCACTAAAGATATTTCTATGTTTAGATAAAGCTGCGGATAAAGATTTACCACCTTCTACCTCTTTTTTTATATCTGCTATTGCAGCTTTTAAAATTTTATCTTCTGTTTGTTCTGCTAATATATCCAAAGCTCTTACAAGAGATAATCCTGCGTTAATCATAGTAGCAAATTGCCTAGAAAATATAGTAAGAGCTTGTTGATTTACCTTAGGTTTAAAAAAAGATGCTATACCTGCAGCTTTAGCAGCTTCAGACTTAAGTTGTACCGAAACTATTTGGAATTTTTGTCTAACAAGCAAAGTTCTGGCTTCCTGCTCATTTTTCGCAGTAATTTCACCAACCTTTTCCTTACCTTCTGGAGTCTTTACTCTATAAACATAAACCGGCATCCGATTCACCCCACTATTCTTTTTTAAAATTTTAACCTATTTAATATCTCCTCTTTATTTTGTTTTACCCACCTAAAAGCATCGTTATTTTGAATATCTTCAAAAAGATTAAGAATATAATTTATTTTTTTTATTTCGCTAAACAAGGCCTCTTTTTTCTCCTTAGATAAATTTGGTTGATATAAATTCTTTTCCACTTCCTGGATAATGGAATTCAAACTAGGATCATTTTTAGATTTTAAGGCTTCGTCTAAAACTTCTCCTAAAGCTTTAATAGTTGCCGGATCAATTCTATATATCTTCTGTTTTATAAATTTTTCTTGCTCTTTTAATTTAGAGATCTTTGATTCATCTAAATTAGAAAGCACCAAATAAAGATAAAATTTATAAGCATTTTCAAAAAATTCTTCCTGATTTCCAAAGTTTTCGTTTATCATATCCTTTTGCTTTTGACCATAATTAAGAGATTTTAATATAGCTTTGAAATTCTCTTTATTAGATATTAAATCAAAAAGATTTTGTTTTTCAAATTTTCTTCTTAATTCATAAACTAACATTTTATCTTCTTTCATACTTTCAAATATTTTGATAACCTTTTCAATGTTTTCAATTTCTTTATCATACTGATTGTTTGTATTATTTTGATCGTTAATAGCACTTTGCCCGAAGGTATGGTTATTAAGATTTTGAACGTTTTTTTCATCTGAACCGGCAAAGATTTTTATTAACAGAAAAGCTATTAAGGATAAAGTGCTTAATAAAAGAAACACTTTTTTGTATTTCATATTTTTCTACCTCTTCTTTACCTCTTATGCCATTGATGAGCTTTTCTTGCCTTATGTCGATTATAATGTTTTCTTTCAACTTCTCTAGGATCCCTTGTTAATAAATCGTATTTTCTTAAGATTTTTTTGTATTCTTCAGAAATTTGGACTAAGCATCTAGCAATTCCAAGACTAATAGCTTCTGCTTGACCTGTTGTACCTCCGCCTTTTACATAGCATTCTACTTTATATTTGTTAAGTACTCCTAAGACTTCCAACGGTTTCCTAACCTTAATTTTATATATTTCTCTCATTCTAAAGTATTCATCCAATGGTTTGTCGTTTATTAATATTTCTCCTTTACCTGGTTTAAGATAAACTCTAGCAGTGCTTTCTTTTCTTCTACCCGTAGCGTAGTACATTTTACACCTCCATTAACTCCAACTTTTGAGCTACATGTTTATGTTGATCATTTGGATAAATTTTTAATCTTTTTAACATTCTTTGTCTTAGCTTATTTTTCGGTAACATTTTAGACACAATAAGTCTTAAGAGTTTTACAGGATTTTTTTCTAAAATCTCTTTTGCAGTATACTCTTTCAAATTTCCTAAATGTCCAGAATGAAAACGATATTTCTTTTGAATTAATTTTTTACCAGTTAATTTAATTTTAGAAGCATTTATGACAACCACATAATCTCCACCTATAAAAGAAGGACTATAAGTAAGTTTATGTTTACCCATTAGTAAATAAGCTATCTTACTTGCAACTCTTCCTGCAGGTTTATTACTAACATCAATTAAATACCACTTTTCTTCTTGTTTTGAGAATTCAACTGTTTTCTTATCCATATTATCTTCACTACTCCTTCATTTTTTTTATTAAGTTTTCCACTGTAGTGCTCCACTTAAATTTTTCCACTATGGTTCTATCTATTATTCTTTTTGAAACAAAATATTCCTTTCTAAAATAAAAATTCAACATACAATTTGCCATATCCTTTATATCATCAGGATTGAACCAATGTTCATTAGAAGGATATATTTCCTGAAAAACTTTTATTTTAGAAATTAAAACATGCTTTCCACAAGAAAGAGCTTCCAGAATTGGTAACCCAAACCCCTCATAAAACGAAGGATATATGACAGCTAAACAACCATTGTATAAATTAACTAATTCTTGTGTATCCAAATTCTCAAGAAATATCACTTTTTCAAAAGTATTTTCCATAACTTCCTTTACATAAACATTTTTATCTTTAATATTATTAGCAGTAATAATAAGATAAACATCATCCTTTACTTTTTCACAAAACATTCTAAAAGCCTTAACTAAGTTAAGAATATTTTTTCTATACCATATCTTACCTGCAGGACAAAAAAAATAACTTTTTACTAATTTCAATCCCTTTTGATAAAAAAATTTTTCTAAAAAATTTTGATTTTCTTTATAATCAATTACTTTAAAAATCTCTTGATCCACCCCTAAGTAGAACCAATCTAAATTATCTAAACCTAAAAGCTGAGTTATATCTTGATAAGAAGCAAAGGATATCGTAAAAATTTTTTTTAATCTTCTCCAAATGATTTTTTTTATAAAATATTTTTTTTTTAATTTTTCCTTCGATTTACCCCGATAAATTTCTTCAAAACTTAAATCATAAAGAAAAGCGTACTGTTCAGCTTTAAGAGGTAAAAAAACAGGTTTTGGATACAAAATTTTTATTCTTTCCACTTTATAATCTTGTATAATTTCTTTAATGATTTTATCAATTTTAAAAAAACCAACAAGATAATTAGGTATTTCCAAATAAAAACATTTTTCCACACTTTCTGGAATATTAAAAACGGGTCTATAGTTTTTATTAAAAATTAAAAAAAATCTTATTTGTTTAGCTTCTTGCTTAGAAGGTAGATTTTTAATTATAT
>JBKBIY010000068.1:0-6879 GCA_046294045.1 bacterium
CCTCTTTGGCAGATTGAGACAACCAGAGCAACAGCTAAGAAATCGTCTAAATGTCTGTTTAAATTCCTCTTTGGCAGATTGAGACTCCAAAACGGTCTATGTAATCTATCGTCTTAATAACGTTTAAATTCCTCTTTGGCAGATTGAGACCGCATAAAAATTACTATAAAATCAATAGTTTTAAATATATCTTAGTACAAATTTTTTGTCAAACCTTTAGCTATGTAAATATGAATTTTCTAAAATATTTTACATACCATATTTAATTTTTGCCTTCTTCAATTTTCAAAGATCAATTTTAAAATTTATCTATAAAATATTTGAGGTTTTATCTGGTGCATTAGTTAAAATTTTTCTTCTGAGTTTTACTCCATCGGGTAAAATATATAAAATAACGCTATCCCTTTCCAAATCTACTACTTTCATCACTTCACTTTCAAGTTTGTAAATCTGGCCCTCCGTTAATTCTCCTTCAAAAACAGATTTTTGAATGTGCGTCAAATATTTCCTTCCTATCTTTTTAATTTTATTTAGTCTCTTCTGATCTTCTTTATCTTTTAATTCTATATCGTATACAAAAATAACTTTCATTTACCACCAGGCTTTTAAAGGTTGATATTCTTTGTCTCCAAACAAATGCTTTACCAATTTGTAAAGCTCAAGTCTTATTAATGTTTTATATTTAACTTTTTTCTTTAATTTTTTATGCAAGATAGTAGTTTCAAGTAGTTTATCAAATTCTTCTACAAAGATTTTTCTTCCTTCCTCGGTTAAGTAAACACCTTGCAATTCCTTTACAAAATGCTTATCCGTTATCATTTTTAAATTGATAAGTCTTAGTATTAATCTGTCAGATAAAAGTGGTTTAAAAATTTCTGACACATCAAGTGATAAAGAATATCTTCTCTCCCCTGGCTCATGAAGAAAACTTATAAAAGGATTCAAAGGGGTTAAATAAATTTCTTTTAAAATTATGCAATATACTAAGGAATTACCAAAGGATATAAGAGCATTTAAAGGATTCTTTGGAGGTTGAATACTTCTTTCTTCAAATTCCCAATTAGTTAATTTTTCGAAACACCTATAATATAGTTTTCTCACATGCGCTTCTATACTCATAAGTTGGGTTATATTTTTTGCAAATCTTAACTGCTCTTCATAACTTTTAATTGATTGAATTTCATCTTCAAATCCTTCTCTTTTTTGTAAATTCCTTTTGATATTATGTATTGCTCCTTCAACAAATTTTCTTGCAAGATTTAATCTTTTTTCTTGCTCCAAATAATGCCTTGCTTGCTCTATAATTAGCCTTCCAGAAATATTGGCCTCTCTTGGATAGAAAGTACCTGAATACCAACCATAATAATTAAAGATATGTAAACAAATATTATTCTGACCTATAAAATTTAAAAACTTATTGTTAAAATGTATCTCCCCAAAAACAAAGATTTGTTCTACATTTTCAATGGGTATAAATTTTTTTTCACCCCCGGTTTCTAAAACAAGAGAATTTTCCTTCTTTTTTAAAACTCCGTTTGAAAATATATAATAGGTTTTCATATATAACAAAGTTCAAAATGAGCACAATTTCTACAATAAGGTTTATGAACAATTTCAGGGGGTTTTTTTTGACTCAGGATTTCTATTATTTTCGAGAGTGCCTCTTCTATTTTTTCTGTATCAGCTTCATCATACTTAACTTCAATTTTTTTATAAATTTTAGGATAATGAATGACTCCTCTGGAACAATTTATACCTAATTTTCTTAAACGATAAATATAATATTTCACCTGCCATATATGGCTTTCTTCAAGCTTTTTAGATTTTTTAACTTCATTTACTATGATCTCGTCACCAACTTTTATATAATCAATTTTTATATTTCCTATTTCTACTTCTCTAAATTTTTCCCTCTTAAAAGTTTCTTCACTTATAATTTTGCCAATTATTACATCATCAGAAAACTCTTCCAATTCTATTTGGCGAGAAAAAAACCATAGTTTTCTCTTACATACTATATAATAAGAAACTTGAGTTCCTGTAATCTTTGGTACAAAAAAATCTAACATAAAATTCTCTATGTTTGCTTCATTGTAATATCAATCATAATATGTTGTTTATATTGTTGGTACTAAAAGTTCTATACACCCATATTCCTTCGCAATATCTTTTTATTTTTTCAGGTATTCTTAAAAGCTCCTTTAGTATTTTTCCAAGAGGTTCTATCTCAAAGTTCTTATATTTCCATAGGTAATCATTTATTATATATTCTGCAATTATCTCCTTTTTAAACCATAACCATGTAATTTCTTCATTACGCATCATTTTTTCTTCTATTTTATTTTTGATATCAACAAGATACTCTTCCTCAACCACAGGAATGGTATAAATTTCTCTAAAGAGACGATGCGCCTCTTCTTTATTTTCTGAAACATAACCAGAATTGATAATTGACAGAGTTTGATTAAACTTCCTTATATATAAGGAATTTTCTAAATCTCTATAAACCTCTTCTACCAATTCCTGCTTCCTAATTTCTTCTAATATACCATTTAAAACTTTCTCTTTTAAAATTTTTAAAGTTTTATCTAACAAGTCTTTTGGGTAAACTCTTCCTTTTCCCGATTCTATAATTGAGTTTTTATCTTCCTGATAAAATATATATATATTTGGTTCAGAATTGATGTAAAAGTTTTCATATATAAACTCTTTTCCACTGTCTTTTAATTTATTGCTCAATAAATCTACTCTCCTCATCACCCTTCCCATCCTCTGAATTAAAGAATCCATCGGGGCAATTTCGGTATATATGTAATCGGCATCAATATCCAGTGATGCTTCAACAACCTGGGTTGAAACAAGGATTTTAGGAGCTTTTTCCTCCTCTGGTTTTGGATTTTTAAATTCTTCTTCTAACTTCTTTTCTTTATCTCTTCTCTGATTTAGAGTAAATCTTGAATGAAGGAGATCAAGAAAGATCTCTTTAGGAATTAGTTTTTTTATTTTTTCATAAACTTCTTTTGCCTTTTCAATAGTGTTTAAAACAACTAAAATTCTTTTGCCACTTTTTGCCTTTTTTATAATTTCTCCTATATCTTCTGAAATCTCCTTACATCTAAGTTCAATTTTATGCTTTACTTTAGTATTTATTCTTACTCCAATTTTGTTATTCTCTTCATAGCAATTTATTATATCCTCATCAGTAATAATTCCCTTTTCCTTTAAATAGTTTTTCACAAAGGCGGGTAAGGTAGCAGTTATGAGCAAGAATTTGCCACCAAGAGAAACTATATCTTCAATCATCTTAACGATTATTGCACATGCTCTTGGGTCATAAGCCTGAACTTCATCTATAATCAATTTAGAATAACCAAGTGTAGCATAAATCTTCTCATATTGTGGATATTTTAAGCCAGCAGGAAAAATCTGATCTCCAGTGCAGATATTTACAGGAAGAGAAAAATGTCTTGCAAGGTCAAGAATCTTTGGTGTCTCACCTTCTATGTCTAACTTTAAATTTTCAGATTTTTCTAAAAGATACAGGTCTGCATCTGAGTGCAAAAGCCCAACATTTCCATTTATAAAGGGGTCAGTGATTTTACTTTCGGCATCATTAAAATACTCGGAAGTCTGCTCTGGGGATTGGTAGTGAGATGGTGGTATGCTTTCGGTATCATTAAAATACTCGCAAGCCCTTTCAAATATCTGATTTGTAGCAACCATCAAAGGTAAGGTGTAGAAAAATTTCTCTCCTTCTGCCCATAGAAAAGCAAACTCTGTTTTTCCAATTCCTGTAGGTGCAATGAGAATTAAATTTTTATTTTTTAACTTTTCCGCCTCTTTTTGCCAAAAATCTGTTCTAAACTTTTCTTTTAATTTTTCAATGATTCTCACTTTAGGTGCTTCTTTTTCTATATCCTTTAAATAAACATGAGGAGCTTCTTTTTTTTCCACAAAGGATGCAAAATGATCTGCTCTTATCAAAAAACCAGAAAGAAATATCCAAAAATTAAGGTTAATTTTTAATTGGGTTTTTAATCTTAAAGTTTCAGGTAAGAAATAAAGAGTATAAGGTGGCAAAATATCTACACTAATTAAATTTCCTTTTTCTTTAATATGTTTGGCAAGGTCTTCATCAAAAAGGATGAAGCCATTTATATCAAGATGCTGAAAATTTTCAAAGTGATTTTCTAAGAATTTTGCAAGCAAGGTCCCATATTTTTGGCCATTGTGTTCTTGCAATAATAGTTCTGATGCTTTTATTAAATCCTCATTTATATGGAGTAAATAAGACATTTCATCTACTTTCCAGTGATGAAAGGCAATAGCCGAGAGAAAAGTAACATATAAACTTGGGTCGCCATTGCAAAGTTTGCTCACCTTTTCTTTATTAATAAAAAATAACGATAGAATATTGTGCCGAACATTTGGAAAATCTGGTATTTGAAGGCTATAATTGGAATTTCCAATTCTTTTCTGGAAGGCGGGTGAAACCTTTCCAAGGTCATGAAAAAATGCGGCGTATTTAAGAAGCCTTTCTAAAATGGTTTTATTTGGAATACCTAAGAGTTCAAAGCTCAATTTCTCAAGAGGTAACCTTTCAATTGCCTCAAGCAAATGTTCAGTATGTTCTCTTAGAGTGAGCCCCTTTGATTTTGCCCAGATTTCCATTTTACACTCCTGGATATAGCATTTTGCATAGAAAAAGAGGAATATTGAGATCATAATCTTTAATAAACTTAAGAGGCTTTCCAAAATAAAAGGGAAAATCGCCCTGTTCAAAAAGTTTCACAGGTATATGCATAAAATTTCTTAATCCATCTTTTACTTCATAAAATGAGGTAACAAGATGTGAACTTCCCTTTATTTTTTGAAAGTATTTTTTAAAATCCTCACTATAAATTTGGGTATCAAGGTGTTTCTCACCTCTTATAGGATCAGGAATCCAAGTGTAATAATCAAATTTTCCATAAAGAGGATCTTTTTGATTAACATCTACCTCTATAATTTTTATTGCGGAATCTGGATTTCCATCAAAAACAATCCAATCCTCTGCTCTTCCAAGATGTAATGGATAAATTCTATTTTCTGGATTTTTAAAGGCATACTCAATTTTTCTTAAAAAATCTTCCTCTAAATGATGTATATAAATTAGAAGTTTAACATTTTCTAAAACATCAATCCTTGTAGGCATCTGCCCACCTGGGTGTTCGGGAGTAAAATCAATTGTCCTGTTTTGTGGAAAACCAAATCTTGATTTGTGAGAGTCTAATGCCAAATTCCTATACCATACATATTCCCTTGTTATGGATTCAAATTTTCCATAAATAGCAAGGGATAAACCTTCTTTTAATTTTATAAAATTCTCATCGGTGTGGGCTCTTATTCCAAGGAGATTGCATAAAAGTCCAATAACTGTTGAGTAAGGCGGAATTGGATAGGTATGTCTTCTTGAGAAGGTAAAGGGGATTCTATAATGGGCATGGGGTTGAAAAATTTTTAATCTTAAAATTTTCATTTTATTTCTTTTCTCTAATTCCAAAACATAACCTCCAAAAATTTAGAGATTGTTTTGAAAAAAGTTTGTCACAATTTGTCAAAAAGTTGACTGTTTTTTCCTTTCCTATATGTGAGATAAATGCCTTTACCTGCTCTTTATTTCCAATTTCAAAAACTCTCGCAAGTACAAAAGGAGAATCTAAGTTTTTAAGCACAGATTTTAAATGGTAATCCCAAAAAAGTTTTTTAAAAATTTTTAAAGATTTAAAGCCCTTTTTTGATCTCATTTTAATGTTTTATCCCTCACCATCTCCTAATTCATTTAAAATCCCCTTTAAAAAATTCTCCCAAGATTCTTCTAATTTTTCATTTATTTCATCTTTATTAGGTATTTTAATTTTTTCAGTTTCCATTACATAAACTTTTCCTTCAATCCAGCCGTTAGATAAAGCGTCTTTTAATCCTACAATATGATAATTTGTTTTTTGTCCTGCAGATGCTAATTCAAGATAGGGATGAAAAACTGGGGTGGGCACTTTTACTTTTGCAGCAACTAAAAAAAGGGGCATAATTGTATTTGCTTCATTGCTTGATTGGGAATAAAGCCCGTTTTTGATAGCAGAAAGAATATTTTCAATTCTTTTTTTCTTTTCTTCTGATGATATCTCAAAAATAACCCTTTTTTTGTCTTTTAAATTTTCTATCTTTAGCGTATGTGAATTTTCAATTTTGTATTCTTTATTACTTATTGTTTGCACCTTATTGATTTCCTTTACAAACCTTCCTGATTTGATTTTCAAGTTGTAAAGAGAAGATTCCACATCTTCCACAATCCATTCATCCTTTCCCAATCTATCGGTGTCAATGGTAAAGCTCACTTTATAAAAGGAAAAATGTTCTTCTTTATTATATGGATTGGGAGTTACTTCAAGACCTTGGTTTATCCCCCTTTGCACCAAATCATGATTTGTATAGAAAGCCATATCTCCATTGTAAGGATCTAACCCTATTGCTTTGGTTATGCCTACTGGTGCTTTTCTGGTAATGGATGCCTGCTCCCCAATAGTATACATATACCCAAAGGCATCAAGTTCTGGGCTTGATATGATATCATCCTTTGCAATATCAAACTGAACTACCTGCCCTTGTCCTGAAACTTCTGCTGGCTTCCATCCAAAGGCTTTGTGTAGGGTCGAAAATAGATAATGTCTCATGGCTGGTTTTCCAATGAAACTAACAGTCCTACTCCCTCTTTGAAGTTTTTTTATTGAGAGGATATTTCCTCCAATTTTTTCATCCCTGTTTAGAGCAGATGCCTCAAAAATCATGGTTAATGTTATGTTTTTCATTCCATTGTGTGTCATTCTTTACCTCCTTCAG
>JBKBIY010000069.1:0-6819 GCA_046294045.1 bacterium
AATTTGAAAAATGATTATTTTCTTTTTTCACCACTAAGACGGATATATCTTTCAAAATTGGTCCTATTATTCCTTGATCATATTTTCTTAGTAACTCATTAGCATAATTTAGAATATAAACATATTCTTTGATATTAAAATTTTTGGGGTTTAGGAAAAAGTTATTTTTTTTAAATAAATTCATCATTAATTATTTATTTCTATTTTGTAGTAATTGAATTTTCCTATTCTTATTATGAATGGTTCTTGAAATTTTACGGATTTTTGGGATAATTTTTGACCGTTTAGATATATTCCACCTTGAGAGAGAAGTCTTTTAGCTTCAGCTTTACTTTCAACTATTCCACTAACATACAGAGCTTCAATTATATTTACATTGTTATCTTTATCAATTAAGTTGACGGGTATTTTAAAAACTGGTATTTCTGAAGGTAAATCTTTTTTTGAGTAAACATTTATAAATTCTTCAAAAGCTTGTTGAGCCTTATCTTCTCCATGGTATATGCTAACTATTTCCTTTGCTAGTATAAGTTTTATATCTCTTGGATTTGAATGCAAGCTAAAAAGTTTTTCTACATTTTCACTTGGTAGATTAGTACACAAATCGAAGTATCTTTTTATTAGATTATCTGGAATTGACATTATTTTTGTAAACATCAAATTAGGTTCATCATTTATACCTATATAGTTTCCTAAGGATTTACTCATTTTATTTACGCCATCTGTACCTTCAAGGATGGGCATCATTATTGCTATCTCCGGTTCTTGATCGTATTTTTCTTGGATATATCGAGTAACTACGAAATTAAATTTTTGATCTATTCCTCCTAGCTCTATATCTGCTTTTATGTATACACTATCGTAAGCTTGAAAAAGAGGATAGAGTAACTCATGTAATGAAATTGGTTCGTTTGATTTGTATCTGTTTTTAAAATCTTCTCTTTCAAGCATTTGTGCTAAAGTATACTTAGAACTTAATTTAACTATTTCTTCAGGTTTTAGTGTTGATAGCCATTGAGAATTATAAACTATATTTGTTTTCTTAAGATCTATTATTTTCCCAAGCTGAGGGATATAGGTTTTTAAATTTTCTTCTATTTGTTCTTTTGTTAGCATGGGTCTGGTTTTGTTTTTTCCAGAAGGATCTCCTATTAATGCTGTAAAATCCCCAAGTATAAGGTAAGTATTATGTCCAAGCTCTTGAAATAATCTAAATTTTCTTAAAACTACTGCGAATCCTAAGTGAATAGTATTTGCAGTTGGATCTATCCCTAACTTTACCGTTAGTTTTTCTTTTTTTGATAATTTTTCTTTTAATTCTTCTAGGCTTATGATTTCTTGGGTATTAGCTATTATTTTTTCAAGTTGACCAACTAAAGTGTTCATTTTTGTTTAATTTGAATTTTTTCAAGTATACTTTTTAATGTTATCCAGGGTAAAAGAGCACATTTTATTCTTACGGGAAAGTTATGTATACTTGAGAAAGCCATGATATCGCTTTCTTTAAATATTTCGTATTCTTGAAAATTTTTATCTTGTATTTTTCCGGTTTTGATGTATTCAGTTGCTTTTTCGGTGATTTTTTGTGCTTGAGAAATTGATAATTCTTTGATAGTTGAGGTAAGTATTGAAGAAGAAGCTATTGAAATGGAACATCCTTGACCCTCAAAAGAAATATCTTTTATTTTTTCATCTTTTATTAAAACAAATAGTTTAATTTGATCCCCACAAGATGGATTTACTCCTTCCTCTTCAAAATTATATTCTTCTAAAATTTTTTTATTAAAAGGGTTTTTATAGTGCTCTACTATTACCTCATTATAAATTTCTTTTAAATCATCCATCAATACAATTATTTCTTTACTTTTTGTCGATTTACCTTCTTTATTAAATTAATTATACTTATATGGAAGGTAAAGGGGGGTTTTAAGGTAATTATTTATTAAAGTTATGAAAATGGAATATAAAAATTTGATTTTGAATTTTGAAAAGGAAAAATTTTATGTATTAGATCAGTTATTACTACCTTTTGAAGAGAAGTATATTCAATTAAAAGATGTTAACGACGTATATTTTGTTATCAAGAATATGAATATTAGGGGGGCTCCTTTAATAGGTATAGTTGCTTTAATAGGGGTTTACCTTTCAAATGATACGGAATCCGCTTTTGAATTATTAAAAAAAGCAAGACCTACCGCCGTAAATATATTTAACTATTTCGAAAAACTTAAAGAAATTTTGAAAAAAAATAAAAATTCACAAAAAGAAATTATAAGAGATTTTATTATAAATACCATAAAAGCTGAGGAAGATAAAAATTATAAAATATCTCAAAATGGTTTCTTTCTTATAAAAAAGCTAATTAATAAAAATACAGTGAATATCCTTACACATTGTAATACTGGTTCTCTTGCTACTGTTGGACTAGGTACAGCTCTTGGGATAATAAAATACACACATCAGGAGTTATCTAAGCGAGGGGGAAAGGTTTTTGTTTGGGTTGATGAAACAAGACCATATTTACAAGGAAGTAGGTTAACCGCCTGGGAACTTGAAAAAGAAGGTATAGAATTTAATATTATAACTGATAATACAGCTTCTTTTGTTATGTCTAAAAATTTGGTTGATTTTATTTGTGTAGGAGCTGATAGAATAGCCAAAAATGGAGATACCGCTAATAAAATAGGTACACTAAATCTTGCAATATTATCAAAATATTTTAAAATACCATTCGTTGTTGCTGCCCCCTCCACTAGCATAGATAACTCACTTGATAATCTTCAAAATTTTAAAATAGAAGAAAGAAATAAAGACGAAGTAATAAAATTCAAAAATGTCCTAATAACCAAAGAAAGTTATAATGTTTTTAACCCATCTTTTGATGTTACTTTTTCCTATTTAATTGATTACATCGTCACGGAAAAAGGAGTTTTTAGTTATCCTTTTGATTTTAGTAAGATTGATTAAAAATTTCTGGATATAGAAGGTAAATTAGTAAACGGGTAGAATAATATATAAACTAATTTTAATCAGTAAGGGGTCGTAGCTCAGCGGGAGAGCGTCTCGTTTGCACCGAGAAGGTCAGGGGTTCAAATCCCCTCGACTCCACCAAAAATCCTATGATCACCACAACCCTTACTGAAATAGCTAAATTAGTAAGAAAAGATATTCTCGTTAGCACCTTCGAAGCCAAATCGGGACATCCTACTACCTGTTTATCCAGCGTGGAATTATTAGTTGTTTTATTCTTTAAATATCTTAATTTTGAACCTGAAAATTATCCGCAGATATACCATGACGAGTTTATTCTTTCAAAAGGGCATGCTGCCCCTCTTCTTTACTCTATCTACAAAAGAGTCGGTATTATAAATGAAGATATCTTATCTCTTAGAAAATTAGGTAGTAAATTAGAAGGGCATCCTAGTGTGAAATTAAAAGGAATTAATTATGCTACAGGATCTTTGGGGCAAGGACTATCCATAGCTTTGGGGGCAGCAATAGCAAGAAAAATAAAAGGAGTTTCTTCTAAAGTATATGTGTTACTTGGAGATGGAGAATTTATGGAAGGTAGTAACTATGAAGCACTTAATTTGGCAGTTAAATATAATCTTGATAATTTATGTATGATTCTTGATGTAAATAAATTAGGACAAAGTGGTCAAACAATGTTTGGACATACTCTTGAAGAATACACTAAAAGATTAGATTCTTTTGGATGGAATTACGTTACAATAGATGGGCATGATTTACAACAAATTAGCTCAGCTTATGAAGAATTCACTAACAACAAAGGAAAACCTTTTGCAATAGTTGCAAAAACTATTAAAGGTAAAGGAATCTCTTTTTTGGAAGATAAAGAAGGTTGGCACGGAAAACCCATTTCCAAAAAAGAAGAACTAGAACAAGCTCTTAAAGAATTAGGGGATGTTAGAGAAATAGACGATTACAAAGTTAGTTATAAGAAATATCATTTAACCGATAATCTTGTAAATGTCAATCTTAATGAAATAGAGCAATTGGAAAAAGAGATTGAGGATAAGGAAATGGCTACTAGACAAGCTGTTTCTATTGCTTTGACTAAGCTTGGTAAATATTTTAAAAATCTTGTAGTGTTAGATGCGGATGTTAAAAATTCAACTTATACTCATTATTTTGAAGAGCTTCATAGTGAAAGGTTTATTCAATGTTATATAGCTGAACAAGCAATGACAGGCATAGCTCTGGGTTTATCAAAAAATGGTTTCATTCCTTATTTATCTACTTTCGGGGCTTTCTTTACAAGAGCTTTTGATTTTATTAGAATGATGATGTATTCTAAACCGAATTTGGTAATTTTCACGGGTACTCATGCAGGGGTTTCCATAGGAGAGGATGGTCCATCTCAAATGGCTTTGGAAGATATAGCTATGTTCTCTTCTTTAATTGAAAGTACAGTTTTATATCCTTCGGATTCCATCAGTTCTCAAAAACTACTTTTCGAAGTATTTCGTCAATATTTAGAAGGAAAATTGAAAGGAATAGTATATTTTAGAACTTCAAGACCTTCTACTCCTAAAATTTATGATAAAAGTGAAAAATTTGAAATTGGTAAAGTTAAGGTGCTAAGAAGTTCAGATAAGGATAAGGTGGTTGTTTTATCTGCAGGTGTACCTTTAGTTGAAGCACTTAAAGCTTATGAAATATTATCAAAAGAAGGTATTAATGTTAGAATTGTTGATGTATATAGTATTAAACCTTTAGATGAAAAGTATTTAATTAGTGTTTTATCAGGAATATCTAGGATTTTGGTTTTTGAAGAGCATAGTGTTTATGGAGGTATTGGCCAAATAATATCTTGGGTTTTATCAAAAAACAATTATAAAATGGAATTTTTTGAAAGTATAGGGATAGATTGTATACCTGGAAGTGCTCCAGCAGAGGAACTTCTTAAATATCATAAACTTGATTATTCTTCAATTTATGAAAAAATAAAGGAGATTGTGTAAGTGAAATTTTATGGATAAGCCATTAATAATTACGGTAGCATTGACAGGAGCAGAAGTGACAAAATCTCAAAATCCTTACTTACCTGTTACCTGTGAAGAAATAGCTTATCAAGCTATAGAGTGTTATTATGAAGGTGCTACCATAGCTCATATACATGTTAGGGAAGAAGATGGTACTCCTAGTGGTAAATTTGAGTATTTTGCTAAAGTAAAGGAATTAATAGAATCCAAAGTGCCCATGATTATACAGTTTACTACTGGTGGAGCTGTTGGAATGAGTGAAGAAGAAAGAATGAAACCTTTAGATCTAAAACCACATATGGCAACTTTGAATTTAGGAACAATGAATTTTGGTAATGAAGTATTTGTAAATCGTGTGGAATATATTGAAAAATTAGCGTTGAAAATGAAGGAATTAGGTATAAAACCGGAGCTTGAGGTGTATGATGTAGGAATGTTAGAAATGGTAGAGCATTTGGTTAAGAAAGGTTTATTGCAGGAGCCTGTGCATGTTGATTTTGTATTGGGTGTTAAGTGGGGAGCCCCTGCTAATTTCGATACTTTACTTTATATGTTAAGAACTCTAGAAAAGAAAGGTATTAATTTTACTTGGTCAGCAGCTGCCGTTGGTAAAAATCAATTACCTATAAACGTAGCTACTATTTTATTAGGCGGATTTGTTAGAACAGGATTGGAAGACAATATTTATTACACAAAAGGTGTTTTAGCTACAAATAAGCAACTAGTTCAAAGGATAGTTAGAATGGCTAATGAATTAAATAGAAAAATCGCTACCGTTGAACAAGCAAAAGAAATCTTAGGTGTATAGATTTCAAGGAGGGATAAAATATGGATGATGTTAAGAAAAAAATCTTAGAAAGATTAAAAAAATTGTCTGAAGAGGAAAAGGAGAAAAGGGAGCAGATACAGGAAGCTAAATTTGAAGGAGGAGATAGCCCAGACAACCAGGATTATCAATTTACCCTTGAATCTCTAATGAGAATAAGACAAGAAAAATCAAATTTACAAAGTAGATTGGAAGAAATGGAAAGAGAAGAAGTAGAATTACAGGAGAAAAAGGTTAAATCCAAAGGTCATAGAAAAACTTTATCTCTTCCTATAGTAGGTAAAGAATTTGAATTGCTTGTAAATGATTCAAAAAATATAAAAGTTAAGATAGTACCTCTTTATGAAGAAATAGAGAATAAAGATGATTACTACTGTATAACTACTGATGCTCCTTTGTCTAAGGTACTAGAAAAAGTTATAGAAAGGTTTTTAGTTGAATTAGAGAAAAAAATAGAAAAAATAATAACATATGAAAATGATCCTAAAAAAATAGCAAATAGTATAAAAAATATGAATGAATGGGTTGCTATACCCAATCACTCCAAATTTACCAAAAAAATAGAAGAACTATCTAAAGATAAAAATAAATTACTTAAGGAATTGGAAAATTTTATAAAACAAGCAGAAGTTGATAATAATAAAATTTTTGAAGCAATAAAGGAATGGGAATTTAATATCAGAATCCAGGAAAAAGATGTAAAATATAAAATTTTGAATGTTAATTAAATTTACGAAGGGGTGTTTATAATGAAAACGTTAGATAAACTTGAAGAAATAGCTCAGGAAGTTATGGATTTACTTGTTAATTATAAACTTAATGAAGAAGAAATATTTTATATTCTCGGGTACATTGAAAGAAGTCTTTATATACAGTTATTAGAAAAAACTCTTGAAGAATATGGATTAATAGAAAGTGAAGAAGATATAGAAGAAGATGAAGACAAATAAACTTAGCTTTTTTGTTAGATTATTTATTTATCTTGTT
>JBKBIY010000006.1:0-20672 GCA_046294045.1 bacterium
GGAGAATTTATAGGTAGATTTCCCATTCCTCCCATCACACCCCAAAACAAGCCCATAGCAGAGAAAATAGAGAGCCTTGTGAATCAAATTCTTTCCATTACTCAATCCGAAGATTACATTTTAAATAAAGAAAAACAATCAAAAGTCAAAGAACTTGAAAAGGAAATTGATAAGTTGGTTTATAAACTTTATAATTTGACAGATGAAGAAATAGAAATAATAGAAGAATAAGTTGGCTATGAGCTCAATAGATTTAACTTTTATAACAAATGAGCCTGGTAAAAAATTAAAAGATAGATTTGCACAACTGATAAAAGATTGCCGCTTTTTTGATTGTATTGCAGGTTATTTTAATGTAAGTGGTTTTCATTTATTATATAAATCTTTGAAAAATGCCGAAAAAATAAGAATTCTTGTTGGTATTGGAACAAGCAAAGAAACTTATAATTTGATAAAAACTGCAAAGGAAGAACAATTATCTCATGCAGAAGTTAAAGAAATTGTTGAAAAAGAAATAGAAAATGAATTAGCCGAATCTGAAGATGAAATATACGTAGAAGAAGGGGTTCAAAAATTTGTAGAATGGATAAAAAGTGGGAAATTAGAAATAAGAGCATACCCTTCTCGCAAAATTCATGCAAAAGTTTATATCCTAACATTCCAAGAAGGAGATAGAGATGTTGGAAGGGTTATAACGGGTTCAAGCAATTTTACCCAATCTGGTCTTGAAGATAACCTTGAATTCAATGTTGAATTAAAAAATCGTGCTGATTATGAATTTGCAAAACAAAAATTTGAAGAATTATGGGAAGAAGCAGTGGATGTATCTGAAAAATTTGTTCAAACAATAAAAGAAAAAACATGGCTTAAAGAAGACATTACTCCTTATGAACTTTATCTTAAATTTTTATACGAATATTTCAAAGATGAACTTTCCAGAACGGATGAAATTTTTACAAGATATTTGCCTTATGATTTTAAAAGATTTAAATACCAGGAGGACGCAGTTTTAAATGCCAAAAGGATATTAGAAGCATACGGAGGAGTTTTTATTTCTGATGTGGTTGGACTTGGAAAAACATATATTACTACAATGCTTGCAAGCCAGCTTGATGGTAGAACTATTATTATAGCTCCACCCGTACTTATTGATGAAAATAACCCTGGTTCTTGGGCAAATGTTGTTCTTGATTTTCACGTCCCTGCAAAATGCTTTTCCATTGGTAAACTTGATGAAGCAAAAGAATTTGTGAAAAGATACGAAAATACTGATTATCCTGTAAAAAATATTATCATTGATGAATCGCATCGCTTTAGAAATGAGTCAACTATTAGTTATGAAAAAATAGCAGAAATATGCAGAGGGAAAAGAGTAATTTTGGTTTCTGCAACTCCCTATAATAATTCACCAAAAGACATTCTTGCTCAAATTAAACTTTTCCAAAACCCAAGAAAAAGCACTATTCCGGGAGTTTTAAATCTTCAGGAATTTTTTGATAAGTGTGAGAACAAGCTAAAGGAAGCTAAACGCCAAGAAGAAGAGGCTAACCCCCAGAAAGACTATAAAAGATATCTTGAAATAACAAGAGAAGTTGCCAAAGAAATCCGCGATAAGGTTTTAAAGCATATAATGGTTAGAAGAACAAGAAAGGAAATAGAGAAATACTATGTTGAAGATTTAAAGAAAAACAATGTTAAATTTCCAGAGATAGAAGATCCAAAACATCTTTATTATCAACTAAACAAAGAAGAAGATGAAATTTTTATGGAAACCGTAGAACTAATAACACAGAAACTTAAATATTCACGCTATATGCCTCTTCTTTACTTAAAGAAAAAGATTACATCGTTGGAAGAGCAGTCACAAAAGAATATGGGAAGTTTTATGAAAGTTCTTCTTGTGAAACGCCTTGAAAGTAGTTTTTATGCCTTCAGAAAAAGTATTGACAGGTTTATCCATTCTTATGAAATGTTTATCAGAGAATATGAAAAAGGGAATGTATATGTGAGCAAAAGATATATAAATAAGATTTTTGAACTTTTAAAAGATGATGACGACGAAGCTATTCATGAGGCTATTCAGAAACTCATTGATGAAGGAAAAGTAGAAAGATATGATAGCAGTGAATTTAAACCTGAATTTGAAAATGTTCTCAAAAATGATCTTGAAATTTTAAGACAGATAAAATCTAGGTGGCAATCTATAAATAGGGATCCCAAATTGGAAGCATTGTTACAAAATTTAAAAAACCATAGCGTTTTAAAGGATAAAAAAATTATTATGTTTACGGAATCAAAGGAGACTGCAGAGTATTTGACGGAGAGAATAAATTCCGAGTTTGGCAAAATTTCTCTCCTATTCCACAGTAGCTCCTCACAAACCGTTAGAGACAAAGTTATTGAAAATTTTGATGCTCGTGCAAGGAATAAAAAAGATGACTATAGAATCCTTGTTTCAACTGAAGTTCTTTCGGAAGGTGTCAATCTCCACAGATCAAACATCGTAATAAACTACGATATACCTTGGAATCCAACAAGATTAATACAAAGAGTCGGAAGAATTAATCGTGTAGATACACCGTTTGATAAAATTTATGTTTTTAACTTTCTCCCTACAAAGCAAGTGGATTCAGAAATTAAACTTGAAAAAATTGCTCGCTCAAAAATAGAAGCTTTTTTAACACTTCTTGGTGAAGATGCAGCTATTCTTACTGAGGGAGAACCCGTTTCATCTCATGAACTTTTTGATAAATTACTTTCAAAGAAAACTATAACACAAGAAGATGAAGATGAAGAAAGTGAACTAAAATATTTAAGATTTATTGAAGAGGTTAGAGATAAAAATCCTGAACTTTTTGAAAGAATAAAACTACTTCCCAAAAAGGCTCGCTCTGCAAAAGCTTTCAATACATCACTTAAAGATGTAGCTACTCCTAATTCCCTTTTAACCTTTTTTAGAAAAGGAAAATTGATGAAATTCTTTATATCCAATGCAAATGAAACAAAAGAGGTTGATTTTCTAACTGCGGCAAAAATCTTTGAAAGTCAAAAGGAAGAAAAAATAGAAAAGCTTTCACTTGAAGAATATTACCAACTTCTTGATAAAAATAAGACAGCTTTCTTTAATGCAACAATTGAGGAAGTGATTAAAACTCACAGAAAAGGTGGTAAAAGTAGCGAAGAAGAATTATTAAAAATCCTTAAAGCAACGCTAAACAATAATAAACAACTTGCAGAAGAACAAAAGGAATATCTTAAAAAAGTTATCAATAAACTTGAAGAAGGGGCAATACCCAAAAAGACAGTCCAAAAATGCTTAAAAGCCCTCAATGAACTTAAAAAAGAAATACAAAATCCATTAAAAGTAATTGATGTTTTACAGGAAAAAATCTCATCTGAACTTCTTGAAAGCCATTATATAGAACCTTCTTCCATAACAGAAGGAAAAGGAGAAGTAATTTTATCGCTATATTTGACAATATAAGATAAAAGAAAAAAGCGATATTGATATCCTTGTGGATTTTTATGAAAAGCCAGATTTGTTCACCTTCATTATATAGTAAAATAATTTTAAATGAGACCATTTACCTATGAGGGAATTCAAAGATTATATTTTGGACATTAAGACAGAAAATGATACATTCTAGCTTCTATTGATATAAAATGTAGAATTAAAATAGAGGGAATTCATGATGTAAAAAGCATGAGTTTGTTCTCTTTGGATCTACCTAATTGTCCAGAATTTTTTATCGTTTGCTTGATGAATTCAACTTTCATTAGTGATTTTGTCTTCTCATTTATTAAGAATACGCAAACATTTCAAATTAACGATGCTCGCCAACTTCCCATTATCATTCCTACGCCAGATCAATTAAAAATATTTGAAGAGATTTTTAATAGAGATTATAACATTCAAAAAGCAAAGTTTGAAGGCAAAATCTCAAAAGAGGAAGCAGAAAAACAATTAAATGAAATTCAAAAACAACTTGATGGGATAGTCGAAAAGATGTATACGGAGGATGATTGAAAATCAATCCAAAGATTAAATTTCAAGCAAATAGAGGCAATCAAAAAAAAACATTCGTCTAAAAACATTCGTCTAAAAACATTCGTCTAAAAAACGTTCGTCTAAAAAACGTTCGTCTAAAAACATAAAGATGACTAACAAGATGTATTGGAATAGGAATAATTATGATTAAGGATAAATTCAAGGGTTGTTTGGTTGGAGTTGCTATTGGTGATTCTCTTGGAGCGGAAAGAGAAGGTTCTTTTGATATCTCAGAAAATGTGAATTTAAGCCCAAGGTATACTGATGACACTGCTATGATGATAGGTGTTGCAGAGTCACTTATTAATTGCAAAGGATTCGATGGTGAGGATATAACTAAGAGGTTCATTGAGAATTATTTACGGGAGCCTTGGCGTGGTTATGGCTGGGGACCTCCAAGAATTTTTAATATGATCATCAAAGAAGGAAGAAGTTGGTATGAAATGCTTGACAGAAAAATTTATCCCGGTGGATCTTTTGGAAATGGTGCAGCCATGAGAATAGCTCCTATAGGGCTTCTGTATTACGATAACCCAGAAAAATTAAGGGATATAGTTTATAAATCAAGTATCATAACCCATAGTCATGAGCTTGCAATAGAAGGAGCTTTTATTCAGGCTTATGCAGTTTCTTTAGCAGTTAAAACTAATCCTCCATTTCTTGATAAATACGAATTCTTAACAAAAATAAAAAGCGTTGTTAAAAATGAAAAATATCTTAAAAAAATTGAAATTATGGAAAAATTTTTGAAGGAAAAGGCCGACAAAATAGATGTAATAAAACATCTTGGTAATGGGGTTGAAGCGTTAAATTCCGTACCAACTGCTATTTACTCATTTTTAGTGGGTAATAGTTTTGAGGAATCTGTGGTTTATGCGGTAAGTCTTGGTGGGGATGCGGATACAATTGGAGCAATGAGTGGTGCAATAGCAGGAGCATATTACGGAATAGAAAACATCCCTCTTAAATGGAAAGAAAAATTGGAAAACAGGGAATATATAGAAAAGCTAGCAGAGAAACTATGGGAGGTGAAAGCGGAGAAGTTTAATCAGGTTCGTGGCCAGGATTTATTGTAATTCTATCGAGCTCCCTAACAGTTGCATATGGGACATAACCCTTTAACCTTGCTTTTGAGTAAAAATCGTCAATCAAATCTTGCTGAGTAACATAATCTATTACCAAAACAATTTTACCTGCATTTTTAAATACGTCAAGATTAGTAATAGCTTCGGATATATATTCGTTTGGTTGAGGTGTGTTACCGTTATACCATAGGTCTTCTTTTCCTATACCCGAAACTGTCTGGACATAATCAGGGTGAGTAGAAAGTTCTTCAGCATTTTGTGGAATGACTAGGAAATTGTTTTTACCTTTTGTAACGCGTGCATAATTAGCTATTTCTTTTACGAAATCAACCATTTCTTGCTCTGCTGTGAGCCTGTTTAAGCCGCTTTCTCCACCAGGACCCCAGTATTGATAAGCATCAATAATATCAAGATAAACACCATCAAATCCTGCTTCAATAATTTTATCAAGATAAGCGTATATAATATATTTCCATTCGGGGTCCCAGTATTTCACTTTATAATTCCCAGGCCACTCAGGATTAACTGGACCAAGCCATGAAGGAGCTGCTGGATCAGGAATACCATCATTATCTGCATCCCAGACATCATTCCAATACCATCTGTAATTTTCTGCTTCTCCTATGCTCATATACGCTAGAACAATTTTTGATCCACCTGGACTATTCTTAAGTTCCATTATTTCATCATAACTAAATTTGTTTTCTTCACTGCCATCTCGAGAATAATCAATTATAACAAGGTCAAATCTTGTGTTACTTATCTCATTAAGGTCTATATTTTGAAGCTGATATACAAAGTCGTTTACATCATTCAATGATAAAGATGTAGATTCGTTAAATTGTATATTTGTCGTATTCCTTTTATTGCAATTAGTAAACAATAAAAGAAATATCGATAGAATTAAAAATGATTTTTTTATGATTTTGCTTCTCATTTTGATGACCCCTTATTATATTTGGGGTAAAGGTAATTAATTATCCTACATCATTAATCAAAGGAAAAATGAAATAAACAATTTATTTTTGAGTATGAATAAAATTAGCTTTAATTTTTCTTTGATATTCCAAAGTTTTTAATAATTTTTGAATTTTGTTTTGTAAATCTTCAAATATTGTGGTGGTTTCTTTTAACGAGGGATTTACTTCAAGTGATACTATCGAAACTGTTAAAATGTAGGAATACTCTTTTTTGAAATAGTCTATTACAGCTTTTTGTAATCTTTCTAAGATTTTTATATTTTTTTGTTCATCTACTTCTGTAAGGAGTAGTAGAAAGCAACTAATATCATATTTACTGAGTATATCTATGTTATTTCTTATTTTGGATTTGATTATTGAAGCTATTTTTTTACTTAAATTCACTGCTTCATAATAAGAAAAATTTTTTATAAGATTTTCAAATTGATCTATGTTTATCAAAGAAATATAAAAATTCTTCTTTTTACGTGCTAAGAGAAAATATAGTGTCTCATATTTTATAAAAAATCCTTGAAAATTTAGTAATTCTGTTTCGTTATCTATAAAATTTTGAACCTCTAATTCTAAGATGATTACTTTATTTTCGTTTTTTAATTTAAGGGTTTTTACATGGTAAAGTTGATTGTTAACTATTATCTTTGAAGAAAGGTTTTCTTCAGGATGTATCTGAAATTTTTCGATTATTTCTTGAGCTTTTTTATTAAGCCATTCGTATTCCTTAGTTTTTTCATTAATAATTATTACGGGAGTTTCTAGATTATCAAGAATGAATTGGTAAACATTTTCTATTTTCATAGTGAGTTGTAACCATTTGTAGCTGCTTGTATTCTTTCTTGAGTTGAAGGGTGAGATCTAAGGTAAGGGTGGGTGTAATCAGCATTTACATTGTATTTTATTAGTAAATTAAGAAAAGGTTGTAAGGGAAGATTATACATTTTAAGTGCTCTTCCTGCGTAGTAATCAGCTTCCAACTCTTTTTGTTGGTTAAAAATATTGGTTTCAAATACGTTATTTCCGCTCATCCATTGTTGAAGGAATACTTGTGGTATATGTCCTAATACTTCATGAGCCCATTCATGAGCTAATACTCCAAATATTGCTTCGTAGCTTTCGTTTTCAAGGAAAGATGGATCAATAAAAACTAATCCTTGTCCAGTAGCCATCCCTCCAAGGGGTGTAGGGTATATCTGCACCATTATGCTTGCCCCATAAATATAGTTTAGCTTATTAGCTATGTCTTGCACTTGTTCAGGAGTAACCCTACCTGAAGAAAAACATATTAAAAATAATAAGCTTAGCAAAAAATTAAAAAAAACTAAAATTCTTTTCATTAACTTTTCCCCCTTTTATTGTAGGTTAAACTTTCTAAATTTTATTTTATCCATTTATCAAAATTTTTCCTCTATTCTAATTATTCTAATTTTACTTCTTTTGTTGTTTTCTTATTTAATCTTATGATGTGGATTTTTATTTTATCGCCAGGTTTATATTTTTCAAGGGTTTTATTGTAATCTAGGGTGTTATTAATTAGGTTATTATCTATTGCGGTGATGATGTCACCTTTTTTTATGTCGGATTTGTATGCTGGGCTGTCGACTATTACTTCCTGTACTACTACGCCATTAACATTTGACAATCCTAGAAACCTAAGTATTTCAGGGGTTAATTCACCTACTTGTATTCCTAAATAAGCTCTTATAACTTTACCGTAGTTTTCAAGGTCTTTAATAACTTTTTTTACTTTGTTCGATGGTATAGCAAATCCTAGTCCTTGTGCTGTTATAACTACTGCGGTATTAACCCCTACAACTTTGCCATAAAGGTCTACAAGTGGACCACCGGAATTACCCGGGTTTATTGGTGCATCCGTTTGTATAAGATCTTCTAGGTATAGTCCTTGTACTTCTAAGCTTCTATTTTTAGCTGATATTACTCCTACTGTTGCGCTGTAATCAAATCCATAAGGATTGCCTACTGCTATAACCCATTCTCCTATTTTTATGTTATCCGAATCTTCAAATTCGAGGGGTTTAAAGTTGTCTTGGGTATCTATTTTTAGTAAAGCTAAATCGGTGTATTTATCTGCTCCTACAACCGTAGCTACGTATTTTTTATTATTACCTGGAAAAGTTACATATATTTCCTGGGCTTTTTCTATTACATGGTTATTGGTAACAAGAAATTTTTTGGAGTTATCTATAACGAAACCTGATCCTAGTCCTTGATTACGAAACATTTTTTCCCATTCCTTACCGAAAAAGTATTTAAATACTTCATCCCATTCTTTTGACCATGGTGTACCACTGGTTACCACTATATCTATTCTTGCTACGCTTTCCCTAACTTTTTCTATTACATTAACAAAGGTATTTTGATCAGCTTCTTTTATTACAACATTTTGCTGATATACCACTTTTTGTACTTGTTTATTGTTAGAACTTTGAGAAATATTGTTTGATGGTTCTAATAATTTGTAAGTAACTAAAGAGCCTATAACTCCCCCTATTATTGAGCCTATTATTATTGAAATTATCATTACCAGAAAAAGATTTTTATTCATAATTATGCCCCTCTTTTAAAATTTTTTTGGAATTGCTCTTTTTATTTTTTCAATAATTAATAAAATTTTTCCTTTAAAAAGTATACAAAAGGGTTTAACTTTAGTTTAAAAAATATCAATTAGTAGGATGGTATTATGAAAGGTAAAGAATTTGCTTTCATATTGACACTACTTTTTGCCAGTCTATTTGTGGTTCTAAATTTTGTAAATAACGATTTTTTAATTGAAAATGATAAAAATTTATACTTTTTCAAAATATTTTTAAAAGATTTGATAGGTTGGAATTTTGTATTAGTGCCAATATTTTTGGTTTTACTAGGAATCTATTTTTTAAAGGAAAATGCTAATTTTTTACTTCATTTGCTTAGCAGTTTAGCCGTTTTTTGGGGAATAATTCTTATTTTTCCAGACCCTCTTAGTAAATCTTCTTTACTCGTAAATTCAATAAGATCAACCCTTGGAGAAATAATAACATTTTTCCTTTCAATTAGCTTAATTTTCTTTTCTGTTGTATACATCTTTGAAATATCTGTAAAAAAACTACTTGAAGATTATATACCTAACTTTTTAGCAAATTTACTAAAGAATATGGTCTTATTTTTTGAAAAATTTATAAAGATAGGCTTGTTTTTATTGAACAGCCTATGGAGTAAAATGGTAAATAAAAAAACTAAGAATTCTAGTAAATTAAAAACTGAATCCACTATCGATTCTAGCTCGCTTATAAATGATCAAAAGAAAACGGATAGAAAAATTACTACTACTCAAGAAAAATCAACTCAACAAAGTGAAAATTCCAAAAAGAAATATACCTTTGAAATTGAAAATATTGATCTTGAAAAAAATTCTCTTTACAAAGTAGATAATTACTACATTCCTTCACCTTTTTTTCTTCATTCTTTTGTATCAAAAATCTACCCTAGACCAAAAAGTAATAGCACGAGGGATTATAGTGATATACTTGAAGAAACTTTAAAGAATTTTGGAATAAATAGTAAAGTTGTAGATGTTCAAAGTGGTCCATCTGTTACTAGGTATGAGTTACAAATAGATAAGGGGGTAAAGGTTTCGCAGGTTCTTAGATTAAAAAATGATATAGCTTTAGCATTAGCTGCTATAGCCGTAAGGATAGAGGCACCTATACCAGGGAAATCTGCCATCGGAATAGAGGTACCTAACGAAAAACCTATACCAGTTTACTTGTCTGATATACTTACTAGTAAAGAATTCCTTGAAGGAAATTATGAAATTCCACTGGCTTTAGGGAAAGACACCTCAGGTAATATCTTAATTAGTGATTTAACTAAAACTCCTCACCTTTTGATAGCTGGCTCCACTGGTTCCGGTAAAACAGTATGTATAAACTCCATAATCTGCAGTATGCTATTTAAATTTCCCCCTACTAAACTTCAACTTTTGTTAATAGACCCTAAGATGGTTGAACTTGTCCTATATGAAGGGGTACCACACATAATAGATATAGTAACAGATGTAAAGAAAGCACCTAATGCTCTTCAAAATATGGTTAAAATCATGGAAGAACGATACAAAATGTTTAGCTCTAAAAAAGTAAGAAATATTCAAGAGTATAACTCTTTAGAGGACACCGAAAAAATACCTTACATAGTAATTGTTATAGATGAGTTAGCTGATTTGATGATGACTTCTTCAAATCTTGTCGAAACACATATAGCAAGGTTAACGCAGTTAGCCAGAGCTGCAGGAATACATCTTATAATAGCTACTCAAAGGCCATCAACTAATGTCATAACAGGTGTTATAAAAGCTAACATACCATCAAGAATAGCCTTTGCTGTGGCAAGTCAAATAGATTCAAGAGTAATCCTAGATATATCCGGTGCTGAAAACCTTATAGGTAGAGGAGATATGCTTTACATGCCCATTGGCTCAACCAGACCTATTAGAGCTCAAGGTTGCTTCGTCGGACTTAAAGAAATAGAACTTATCGTTAAATATTGGAGTTACCAACCAAAACCCGAAAATCTTACTTATGTTGATTTAGAATCCAATGGTGTAACCGAAGAAATTGAAGATTTTGAAGAAGATCCTAATCTATTAAAGCAAGCTGCAAGAATAATAATAGAAGATAAAAGAGCTTCAACTACCATGCTACAAAGAAAACTAAAAATAGGATTTGCTAAAGCAGGTAGAATAATGGATATACTTGAAAAAATGAACATCGTAGGACCACCGGAAGGAAGCAAACCTAGAAAAATTCTTATACAATCCCCGGAAGAACTTGATAAAATATTTAGAAAGTAAATTTGGAAAAAAAATATTCATCTTTAAAAATAGTTTTTTAAAAAATAGTTTCAAAGGGATAGTTTTGGAGGTGGTTTTACGAAAGTGTATAATTTTTTTATTAAAAGGGGGGAATAAGGTGTTTAAAAAAATACTTGTAGCTCACGATGGCTCCGAAAATTCACACCGAGCCTTCCAAAAAACCTTAGAACTAATAAAACAATTCACAGATCCACAAAATATCGAAGTTTTCATTGTAAGCGTAATACAAATAATTGACCTTCCCGAAATAGCAGAAAACCAAGCTATCATTGATTATTTTAGAAAATACTACAAAAAAATTCATGAAGAACTGTCACAACAATACCCTGAAATAAAAATAAATCCTCATATTCTCATAGGAAATCCATCTGTGGAAATAATTAACTTCTCCAAAGAAAATCAAATAGATCTAATAGTAGTAGGTAGAACAGGAAAATCAAAAATAGAACAATGGCTACTAGGAAGCGTGTCTAAAAAAATCTTAGACCATTCCCCTTGCCCAGTGTTACTCGTTAACTAAACATAGTTAAATAAACCTCCTTAACTAAACATAGTTGTTAATTAATAACCAATTGCTAATCGATCAAGAAATAAAAACATTATATGACATCCTAAAAAAGGAAAAGGAATCAGGTTTCAAAAATAATATCGTTTTTGGCGGTATCTCCCTACTATCAAAAAAAATAGAACACCTTTCCCAAATACAAACAGACTTGTCCTACGTCCTTAACGAACTTAAAAATTACAATAACCTACCTTTAAAACAAAGAGAACAAATTGTTTGTCATACTTTATCCATCCTTGAAAAATTTTTATCTGAAAATGAAAAAATTTTGTCCGAAAATGAAAAATTCTTGTCCGAAAATGAAAAGTTTTTTTACGAAAATGAAAAGTTTTTAACCACCACTTTAAATGCAAATAAAGTATCTTTTTTAAACACTTCTTTAGAAAAGTTTTCTTCTTCTTTGGGTTTAAACAAAAGAACGCTTTCAATACTAAAGAAATATGAAATAAAAACACTAAAAGATTTATTATGGTTTTTCCCGAGATCATATAGTGACAGAACTAAAGAGGTATCGTTGCCTAAAGCTCTTAGTCAAGAAAAATCGTTCTTGATAGTTGAAATACTTTCGGAATACTTTACAGTTTCATCCGAAAAAAAGAAACTTAAAATAATAAAGTATCTCGTTTCTGATTCTTACGGTTACAAAGGGGAATTGGTTTTTTTTAATCAGGATTATATAATTTATCAACTAAAAAAGGGGAAAAAAATAAAAGTTTTTGCAAGAGTCGTAAAAAATAAAACTTACCAAATTGTTCCGGAAGAATGGGAGTATTATGAAGAGAAAACCCTTAATTTTAACCGAATTGTCCCCCACTATCCAATCTCCATTAATCCCAAAAAAATAAGGCAAATAATTTATAATGCCTTAAAAATTGCTTATAAATATATTGATGATCCTTTGGTTCATATTTTAGGCAGTATTCAAACAGGATTTGTTTTCAAAGATCTAGCAAAATCCATAGTTAATCTTCATTTTCCTTCCAGTTTTGAAGAATTAAGCGTATCAAGAAACAGGGTAGCTTTAGAGGAAATAATTTACACCCAGATGCTCCTTAGCGGATTTTCAAAAACTAAAAAATCCAATTACAAAATAAGCAAAGAGGAATCATTAAAGGTAATTTCCAAAATAGAACTTCCTTTTGAACTTACAGAAGCGCAGAAAAAAGTAATATCTGAAATAATTGATGATTTTGCAAGTGATTATCCATCAAGAAGGTTGATACAAGGTGATGTTGGAGCAGGAAAAACAATAGTTGCTTTCCTTGCCTGCTATATTACTTCTTCTCAAGGTTATCAATCCTGTATTATGGCACCTACAGAAATACTTGCCTCTCAACATTTTAATAACTTCCAAAAATTCTTCCCTAATTCAAATGTAAAACTTTTAACTTCTAAAATAAAAGGTAAACAAAGAGAAAAAATACTTTTCGATTTAAAAGAAGGAAATATAGATGTTTTAATAGGTACACATGCTCTTATAGAAGAAAATGTTGAATTTAAAAATTTAGCTTTAATTGTAATTGATGAACAACATAAATTTGGTGTTAATCAAAGATTTAAGCTTTATTCTAAATCGGATTGTCCTCATCTTATTGTTATGAGTGCTACTCCTATTCCTAGAACCCTTGCTCTTACCGTGTATAGCGATCTTGATATATCGGTCATTAATCAAATGCCTCCCGGTAGAAAAAAAGCGATCACAGAAATATTTAATTACAAAGATATAAATAAAGTATACAATTTTGTTGAAAAACAGTTAAGTGAAGGTAGACAGGCTTATGTTGTTTGCCCCTCCATCTTTGAAAACCCTAAAATAGCACTAAAAAACGTAGAAACAATATATTATGAAATAAAAGAGCGCTTTAATAAATATCAAGTAGCTTATCTTCACGGAAAAATGAATCCTAAAGAAAAAGACAAGATAATGGAAAAATTTAGAGAAAATATTTATTCAATTTTGGTTTCCACTACCGTAGTAGAGGTTGGAGTGGATGTACCTAATGCAAATGTTATAGTTGTTCTAGATGCTGAAAGATTTGGTTTGTCGCAACTTCACCAACTAAGAGGAAGAGTTAAAAGAAGCCATCATCAACCTTATTGTTTACTTGTTACCTCAAAAAACTTGTCATCTCTTGATTTTAGTAAATCACTTCAAAGATTAAGTATACTTAAATATTACGATGACGGATTTAAGATAGCTGAAAAAGATTTGGAACTTAGAGGTCCTGGAGAAATACTAGGATACAAACAACATGGATTTACAGAATTTAAAGTACTTAACCCTATAAAAGATCAAGAATTAATAAAATTTTCAAATTACTTAGCTCGTAAAATCTATTTCTTTGCTAATCAATCCGATTTCCTTAAACAAAAACTGGATGAAATAAAAACTAAAATAGAATCAATCGCTGATATAATATAAAATAAGGAGGTAATTATGATAACCAAAGACAAAGTCCTAATGTCCCTAAGGGGAGTAAAAGAACCAAATTTACAAAAAGATTTAATTCAAATGAACCTTGTAGATATCCACCTTGATGAATCTAATATAAAAATTGAAGTTTATCTTAAAGAGGAAGCAATGGATAAAAAGGATGAAATAGAAGAAAAAATTAAAAATAAAGTTTACCTGGCTTTTGGTCAAGAAGTAAGATCATTACAGGTAGATTTTATAAAGGTTGAGGATTATTCACAAGTTAAAAAAAGAAAGGTGTTAAATGTGGTAGATAGTTTGAAAGCAAAAATTGGTAAAGTTATTGCTATTACAAGTGGTAAAGGTGGAGTAGGTAAATCTACTGTAGCTATTAATTTAGCTATTTCTTTAAAAGATTTGGGGTTTAAAGTTGGTTTGCTTGACTGTGACGTATACGGCCCTTCTATTCCTACCGCTTTTGGGCTTGAAGGGTATATACTGCAAATAAAAGATGAAAAAATTTTACCTGCTGAAAAATTTGGTATGAAAATGGTTTCAATCGGATTTATGATCCCTCAAGTGGACACACCTTTAATATGGAGAGGTCCTATGCTTCATAAAGCTATAAATGAAATGGTTAATAATGTGGAGTGGGGGAATTTGGATTATCTGGTAGTTGATTTACCACCGGGTACAGGTGATGCAATCCTGAGCCTAAATAGTTCGGTAAAAATTGATGGAGCTATAGTTGTTAGTACTTCCCAAAGAGTCTCAACAGTAGATGTTGCAAAAAATATAAATATGCTTAAAACTTTATCTATCCCAATTATTGGTATAATTGAAAATATGTCATATGTTCAATGTTCTTGTGGTGAAAAGATTTATCTTTGGGGAAGAGAAGGAGTAAAATCTTTGGCAACTAAGTATGAAATACCTTATTTAGGAGAAATACCATTTTTCCCCGAAATAGTGGAAAGTATGGAATATTCTAATTTTATAAAAATTCCTCAGGAAGCAAAAAAAATTTACCAAAAAATTGCTAAGCAAATCGTCGATTTATCTTATTTGAAAAGATAGAAATATTTAATAGAAATATTTAAAAAGGAGGAAATCTTATGAGAAAGTTTAATCTTTTTTTACTGCTTATTTTGTGTTTAATTTTCTTTGGAACTACAATGAATAAGGGTTACTCTTTTGAATATAGTATTTCTGGTCCTAAGTTGGTCTCTTCTTTAAAAACCATCCCATACCGAATTGTTATATTCGACAGTAAAAAAAAGAAAATCCCTGTTTATGTTTCATACCAAAATAAAACCATAAAAACTGCAGAAATAACTGAAGAAGATGTTATTAATTTAGATTTGTCTTCTTTTGAAATTAAAGAAAATCAAGATATAACCCTGGAATTTAAAATAGGTAAAGACAGTGAATCGGTTGTATTAAAATATGTACCAGATTTAAAGGCTATTTTATTTACAGATAAACCCCTTTACCAACCTGGTCAAACGGTACGCTTAAAGGGAATAGTTTTTAAAAATAATAAACCTTTCAAGGAAGAAGTAATTTTAACCATAACTGATCCAAAATCAAATAAGATATTTTATAAAAAACTGAATCTTATTAACGGTGCTTTCTTTGAGGAATTTAAAATATCAGATCTTGTTATAAATGGAGTTTACAAAGTTGATTTACTTTTAAAAGATAAAATAATTTCAAGTAATACTTTTGAGGTGAAAAAATATGTTTTGCCTAAGTTCAAGGTTGACTTAAAATTAGCCGATAGTCCTAAGTCTTTGCAGTTAGGCAGAACTTACAAAGCTAAGCTATCCTGTGCTTATTTCTTTGGTAAAAAAGTTTCAAACGCTTCTGTAAGGGTAGATGTTTTCTCTTTTGATGTTGGGTTTAATAAACTTTATTCTATAGAAGGTAAAACCGATAATGAAGGGGAGTTCGAATTTGAATTAAAAGTACCTACCTATTTAGTTGGCGTAGATAAAAATAAAGGAATCTTAAAAATTGAGGTTGAGGTAGAAGATAAGGCTAATCAAATTTCTCAAAAAACCCTCTTATTTGATGTTTTTAAAGATCCTGTAGAGGTTTATCTTTTACCTTCTAATAAACCTACCATTAAAATGAATAATAAGTTTTATCTTTTTATACGGTATGCAGATGAACAAGAGGGTAGCTTTCAAGTTAATTTTAAAAAACCTTTTTCTAAGAGCTTTAAAACTAATGGATTCTTAGAATTTGATTATAAGCCTAGTTCTTCTTTCGAAAAATTTGTTTTTGATGTTGTCGATCAAAAAGGTAATGTTTACAATTTTGAAGAAAGTACTTATTTTTCAGATGAAAAAAGTGTGTTTATTTTTAGGGATAGAGTTATTTATAATGTTGGTGAAAAGTTAAAAATAGGAATCTATTCAAATATGTCTACTAGGGTTTATCTTGATTTCTTTGTTAAATCTGATGATACTGTTAGGACGGTTTTAACTGATTCTTTGTATGTGGAATCTGGTAGGAATATTTCTTATGAAACTGTTTTGAATCCTAATTTTGCCGGACATTTGGTAATAAGAGCTTATTTTGTAAAAAATGATGGTACCATATCCTCTACTTACAAATCTTTTATAATTCAAGATCCTCAGGAATTAGAGCTAAATATCATGAAAAATAAAGATATTTATAAAGTAAGGGATAAGTTGGAGTTAGATGTTAAGGTTAGTGAGAGATCAGTTGTTTTCGTAGATATAGTGGATGAAGCTTTGCTTTACTTTGCTCAAGCACAACCGGAATTACTAAAACTATATCTGCAATTAGAAAAAGAGCTACTGGAAGCAAAATATGAAATACATAAACATGAATCCATAAAAGAGCCTATTATTCGCAAAAAAGAGGAGATTTTAAAAATTGCCTTTGATGGCTTTAAAGAAGAGCAATCCCAAAATTTTGGTAAATTTTTTAACGTTTTAAACAGTGTTGAAATAAAGACTCGAAAAACCTTAGAAAAAATGAGAAAGCTTTATAATAAATGTTATACTTATTATAACTCTTTTAGAAAATTTCCTGATGATTTGAAAGATTTAAAAAATATAGGGATTAGTAAGGAAGATTACCTTGATGCTTGGGGTAATGAAATAAGGTTAGTAAACAGAAAGGGTTATATTGATTTAGTTAGTGCAGGTAGGGATTCCAAGTTTGGTACGGAAGACGATATAATGTTTCAGGATGTAAGGGTTGTAAGGGTTGCTGTACAAGATACAGGTCCGATTATGAATTTAAAAAAGGCTGAAAATCAAATTTCTGGACGATCTGAATCTTTTCCTTCTAAAGATGATTTTCTAGTGCGCCAATATTTTCCCGAAACCTTTTATAGCTCTTTAATTCAAGTTGATAAAAATAAAAAAATTTCCTTAGTTTTACCAGACAGTATAACCAATTGGAAAGCTAAGTTTTTCGCAGTGTCCTCTAATGGAAAAATAGGATCAAAAACCTTAGACATTACCGTCTTTCAAGAGTTTTTCATAGATATAAATAATCCTTTATTTCTTACCCAAGGGGATGAAATTAGCTTACCTATTGTGGTTTATAACTATACTAAAGAAGATTTGAAGGTTAAGGTGAAGATAGAAAAGGAGGATTGGTTTGATCTTTTGGATGAAGAAGTTAAATCGGTACTTGTAAAACCTAATTCTCCCGGTAATTTATACTTTAGAATAAAAGCTAAAAAAGCGGGAATTAATAATTTAACGGTTTTAGCTTATGGAAATAGATTTAAAGATGCTATAAAGAAAGATATAGAAGTTTTACCTAATGGATTTGCTGTTTTTAATAATAACTCTGCTTATGTAGAAAAAACCGGAAATTTTAACTTTGTTATACCGTCCTATGCTATTAATGATTCTTACAAAGTTTACCTATATCTTTATCCTGGTTTTTCTTCACAAGTATTAGGTGGATTAGATAAATTATTAACGGTACCTTATGGTTGTTTTGAACAAACTTCTTCAATTAATTATCCTAATATTTTGATTTTAAGGTATTTAAGACAGAAGAATATTTCTAATCCTGCAATTGAGATGAAGGCGGAGTACTATCTAAATATCGGTTATCAAAGATTGTTAACCTTTGAGGTTGAGGGAGGGGGGTTCTCTTGGTTTGGCGATAAACCAGCAAATAAAGTACTTACAGCTTTCGGTTTAATGGAATTTAAAGATATGAAAGATGTGTTTTTTGTTGATGAAAAACTGATAGAAAGGACTAAGCAATTTTTGATGAGTAATCAGGAAAGTGATGGCGGTTGGCAACCAGATTCAAATTACCTACACGCGGAATCCTGGGGTAAAATTCAAAAACAAAGAATAACCGTAACTTCTTATATCCTAATGGCTCTTTTGGATAATGACAAAAAGATATACGATCAATACGGAGGAAAAATCAAAAAATCACTAAATCTCTTGTATCAGAATTTAAAAAACAATATTAATGAGATTGATAATTATACATTGGGGTTAATGTTAAATGTTTTTGCGGATGCAAGGGATTATGAAAGATTTTCTAATGAAGCTATTGGTTTAATAATCAAGGAGCTTGAAAAACGAGCAAAAAATAGGGGGGAAGAGATTTATTGGAAAGGGACAAAAACTTTGTTTTACGGCGATGATTTAGCTTCAGATATAGAAACAACTTCCTTAATAGGTTTAGCAATGATAAAACTAAATAAATTTGATTCGGCTTTAAAAATAGTAAAGTTCCTTATAAATTCTAAAGATAACAGAGGTATATGGTATTCAACTCAACCTACCATCCTAGCTTTGAAAACCATCATTAACTTTGAAGAAAAATCAAATACTTTTTCTTCGCAACCTAAAAAAGTTAAGATTTCCATTAATGGTAATGAAAATGTGGTTAATTTTGATAAAAATGATTTAGCTTATAAGATAATTGATTTAACATCTTATGTAAGAAAAGGTGAAAATACTGTAAGAATAGAGACAGATGGCTCTATACTTTTTGATCTGAATTATAACTTTTATTTACCTTTTGATAGACACGTTAAAAGAGCTGATATTCTTGATATTAACATTAGGTATGATAAATCAGAGCTTTCTATTAATGATAAAGTTAAGGTTTTTGCGGAGGTAAAAAATAATACCAGTGAGGTTTTGGAAATGGTTGTTTTGGATTTAGGCGTTCCTCCAGGATTTAGTGTTGATTTGTCTAACCTTAAAAGTAATCCTAAAGTTAAAAATGTGGAAAGTACTAATAGACAAGTAATAGTTTACTTTGATAAAATTGATAGGAATGAAAAAATAAATCTTGAATACGAGATGATTCCTAAGTATCCTTTAAAGGTTAAGGTTTTACCTTCTAAGGCTTATGAATACTATAATCCTTCAAAAGTAGTTATAAGTGAAGGAAAAGTGTTGGAAGTTAAGTAGAAAAATTTTTTTAAAATATTAAAGGAATATTTGAGAAAAAGGTAATAAATATAAAGTGGAGATGATTAAAGGTGGTATAAGGGGGTAGTCGATGAGAAGTAGAAAGAAGTTATTTAAGGGTTTTTCTTTAGTTGAAATGCTTGTGGTTATAGCTATAATTGGAATAATGATCGGAGTTTCTGTAGTAAGTTTAAATAATCAAAAAAGGAATGCTTTAAAAAATGATGCGGATAAAATTTATAATTTTCTTAAAAACGCTCAAGCTCAAGCTACTAAAATATCTCCTGTAATAATTTCTCAGTTATCAAATCAAAATAATAATGTTACAACTATTGTTTCTACTACCAACTTTAACTTTACTAATAATGAAGTTTTAAAAACTTATAAATTTGTTTTTTTAAATGTTAATAGCAATATTATTAATTTGCTATTACCTAATGATCCTAATGATAGGAATGTAAATTTTCATATATTAGACAGATTAGCTGAGATGAATAGGAATACTAGAATACATATATATGGAGCTAATGTAGGTGGAAATTATAATTTTCCGTTTCCCAATAGTGATCCAATATCTATCGTAGCGGTTATTAGGCATATGGCTGGTAATAATAATCGGTGGTTTGCAATTGGTTTTAGAACAAATGGTCAAGTTATATTACCAGCTAACACTAATCAAGTCGATATAAGAGTTTTTATGCAAGGCTTAAACAGAAGACATGTTATAAGAATGCAAAATAATTCTTCAAATATTACCATAAATTCTGAGCGTCATTCTTAATATGAGTTGTAATAAAATATGAGTATAGTGGTTTCAATAGTAGGAAAACCTAATGTTGGTAAATCTTCTTTATTTAATTTGCTTATAAATAAAGGTATTTCAGTAGTTTCTGAAACACAAGGAACTACCAGAGATATACTAATAAAATCCTCAAAAGATAAAAAATTCGTTTTTATAGATACCGGTGGAATTATGAATTCTTCTTGTTTTATAGATGTTCAAGTTAGGGAAAAAGTTGAAGATGCTATAAAAAACAGTGATGTTATTCTTTTTTTAGTTGATAATCAAAAAGGATTGGATTATCTCGATTTGGAAATAGCTGATATAATAAGGAAAAATGGTTTAAAAGATAGAACCATTATGGTACTTAATAAATCGGAATCAAAAAATACAAAAGAAGAAGAATTTCAGGAATTAGGTTTTAAAAAATCTATCCAAATATCTTGTAAAACAAAAATGAATGTCAATGAATTATTGTTTTTAATTGAGGAAGTGGTA
>JBKBIY010000070.1:0-6649 GCA_046294045.1 bacterium
TTAAAATAAAAACGCCCTAAGAAGTCTGCTTGCGCTTTGAAGTTATAAACAGAATCACAAATATTTTTAAAATTTTCAAAAATATTATCAACAATTTTTTTCGTTTTTTCTTTATCTTTTTCAATTTTTGTCATTTTTTCCAATTCTATCATGAGTTCCTTGAGCTGGTTTATAGAATCTTCTTTTATATTCTCAATCTCTTCCATAAAAGCATTCCAATTCTTATTTGCTTTAAGAGCAAGAATTCTTTTTTTAATTTCATTTTCAAGTTCTTTAAATTTATTCTCTATTTTTTTAAGCTCATTTTTCATATCTTCATCATTTTTGCTTCTCAGTTTTTCTTTAATAAAATCTGTAAGTTCTCTCATTGTAAATCTCTCTATTAGATATAGTTTGGATACATATTCAAAATAAAGAATTTCAAAAGTATCTAATGCAGATTCTGCTATTTCCACACTACCATCCTCTTTAAACTGGAACGTATCTCTTTTCCCTCCAAACTCCAGCACTTTTAAAAATCCAATAACGCCTGCATTATAAAGCCAATTTGAAGGATATAATATTAATTTTCTTCCTTCACTCATACGCTTTTATTCTACTACTTCAAGTTTTTTTCCATATCTTTTCCATAATTATAAATATATTTGCAAAATCTTTTAAATAAGGGTTATATCTTTTTAGCATGTCCAAAATTTTTTCCTGGTAACTGTCAATTTCTTCCTTAGACATTCCTTTATTATTAAATTTTCTTTTTATAATTCTTTTTAACTCAGGCTCAATTAATTCAAGTTTTTCCAATTTTTCCACTGCTTCAGAAAGCTCATACCCAAATCCTCTGGAAATTTTCTTATTCAGAAATAAACATTTTATATCATTTAAAAATTCTTTTATCTCCCATTTTCCTCCAAATCCTCTTTCTTCGCCACCTTTAGAAAGATAGGTTATATAGAAGGCATTTCTACCATAATCATTTTTTGCCTTCTCTTCTGCTTGTCTTACTTTATTAAGCGCTAATCCTAGAGGATATTTATGGTGAGCTATTACTATACCTGCACTTATGGAAGCTTTCTCTCCTAATACTTCTTTAAAGTTTTTTTGTAAACTATAGGCACAGTCAAAAGCTTTTTCCAAAGGTAAAAATGCTAAAAGATCATCACCACCAGCATAAATAAGTTTTCCATAATTTTTATTTTCAACAATGTCCCTTACTTTTTTCAAGGCAAATTCAGAAAGTCTCCTTGAAAACCCTTGATGGATTGACGCAGAAATAGGATGTCTTAAACAAAGAAGTTTACGAAGTTGTTCTTCGTCCTTATTTTCCGAATATTTCAATAAAACATCTTTTGCCTTCTCATGGATTAATTCTTCTATTTTAGGCATCTTTTTCCCTTTTAGCCATTTTCCCATCTCATCTCCATCCATCATCAAAATAGCATAGTAAGTTGGTGCTTTCTTCTCAAAAGATCTTATAGTTTCAAGAATTTCATCAATTTCAGATTTTGCACAATTAAATTCCTCTTCACTAATCCCATATTCCCTTTTTAAATATTTCTTTCTGTAAGAACTTTCAAAAAACCATTGCCCATCTATTTCATAAAGAGGATGCTCATCTATTTTATAAAAAAGATGATTTCTTAAAGCTGGAACACTTACACTCTCTGGAATAGTATCTCTTCCTATTTTTTCTTTAAATGCCCCAAATTTCTTTATAAAGTTTTTAATCTCATCATCCTTCAGTTCCCTTTTCCACAAAACCGTCACCATCTCTGAAGTTGAAGGAAATTTTAACTTGCTTATTTTTAAAAATTCATTTATTAAAGAAGGAAAAATTCTTTTTATAAAGCAAACTCCGCAAAGTCTTTCTTTTTCTCTTACAATTCCTTTTTTTAATTTTTCCCAATCAAAGTCTAAAACATCATAATTTCCACATAAATGGCATTTCTCACCCTTTTGCTCGCCAATGTCTTCAAATTTTCTAAACATTTTTCTTGAGGCTAAAAATCTATCTGTAAGTTCACAAAGAAGTGAATAAGCAGTTCCTACATTTGAAGGTTTATAATAAGGATGTTCAGCTATAATCTTTACTGCTCTATAGACTTCATTTTCGCCAACTAAATCTTTATATTCATTTAGAACTGTCTCAACATCTGTATGATGAAAATTAAACCAGGGAAGGTAAACATAGTAAATCTGGAAATAATTTTCTAAGTGTAATTTGATTTGATTTTTTGTCTCGCTGGTTAAACTAATTTTTTTTGATTCATCAAGTTTATTTTTTAATTCATCAAGTTTATCTAAATTTTCAACCCAGTTATTAAATTCCTTTAAAATTTTATTTTTACATTCCTCTGCAATTTCTTTTGCCTTGTCAAAGGGAACTATGGCGAGAAATCTATTTGGAAAGTTAGCAATTGTTAAAGTCTCATCTGAACGAGTATTATCAATGAAATTTTTAAACCATATTTCATTTTCAAACTTTTGAGCAATTTGAGTATTTTTAAATGTTTCATAAAGCCATTTATCAACAAGCGGATTTCCTAAGAGATTTGGGTAAATGATATTATCTGGACCAAGTTCTTCTAAAATTACCTCAATTGCTTTGTAAATTAAATAAGAAAGAATGTAGCTTCCTGCCCATAAATCGCTTGTTTTTCTTGCTGTGAAAATATACTCTTGCACAGGTCCAATTGTAAAGAGTAAAAATGCAGGTTTGGGTAATGAAGAGACAATTGCCGAAGTTTGAACAAGATGGTCATAAATTGAATGATTAGGTGCTCTTGAATCTGCTGGATGAATATTTATCCAGGGAAATATTTCAGGTAAAAAACGCCAAAGAAAGAGGAAAAATAATTTTGCTCTTTCTTCTTGATTTGTAAAAGAACATTGGCCTAAATCTTCTAAAAATTGTTTTACTTCATTTTCATTAGAAGGTTTGCCATCAGTTTTAAAAAAATAAGTTTTTAAAGAAAAAGGATCAATAAATATAATTTTATCTGGGTTAGGAATAATTTCTCTTTTTTGCTTTAAGTTTTGATTTTTTTTAAAATTCTCATTTTGCGGTGAAACAATTATTCTACTTATTGCTGAGGCAAGATGATCTGCAGTTTCAATATTTTTATCTTCATTTTTATCTTCAATAGATTCATCAATAAGTTTCTTAAAATATTCCTTAGCAACTTCTTCATGATTTTTCTTTAACTCCCACATTACATATTGTTTATCAAGTGGGTCATGGAGAAGGGCTTTCAATTTAAGTTTGTAATCAGGCATATATCATGCTCCTTTTTTAAATTTTTTATTTAAAATTTTTTAAGTTTTGTTTTTTAAAAATGTTTTTATTTTCTCTTTCATTTTTTCGTTGTATCTAAAGAAGAGTTTGTCTTCAATTTTTCTTACCTCAATTATATTTCTTTCGAAACCTGCATGAGCAAAAAAGTTCCTTTCATTTACTTCATTCTGTAAACCTTTAAGAAAACTTGACAGTAAACTCCAGGTCTTAGTGGCTTTATTCATTAGTGTGTTACCCTGTTCATCCTTTCCTTCCTTTAAATTGTATATTTCTTTTTCTAAAAAGGTATAATTTAAAGTGAGTCCTAAAGATTTGTAAATTTCATAGAAGTTTTCAATACTCTTAATATCCACACCTTCTTCATAACTTCTCAAATTCACCTTGCTGGTTAAAATTTTTACAATTCCTATATAAAAACTTAATGAAAACAATACTTTTAAAAAATCATCTTTTGGTAAAACAGGACTTTTTTTCCAATCTATATAGATTCTTTCATCTTCTGTTGTTTTTATTATTTTTTTTACCAGATTCTCAATTTCACTAACTTCATCAAATTCAAAAGTAAAGCTTGCAAGTGGGATAGCATTTTTTAAAGCTGAAAAATGAATAGCAAAGTTTTCTAAATTTTTTTGAACTTGTTTTTTGAATTCTCTTTTATCTTCTCCAAATATAGTGCCAAATATAGTGGTAGTTAATTTTCTTGCCAGGTTATAATTATCAATATCCTCTTTTTTTATTGGTGATGAAAAGAGAGCTTTAGATTTAACTTCTGTTTTATAGATTTCAAATGAGGTGGTAGAAGTTCCAATTATAGGCTCACTAAAAACTTTATAAATCTTGCATTTTGAAGTATAACTCATTTTCTGCAGTTGATCAAAAATTGAAAAATGTCTCATTGCTTCAAGTAAGGCAGATACATAAATATTTAGGCCACTAGAAATATCTATATAAAGCTCCTCAACCTCATTGTCAATAGCCCTCTTTATCATGTCAAATAAAATCTCAAGCACTATATCCTCATATGTAGCCTCAAATTTCACATTCTCATATTCACCAATAGAGTGAATTAAAATAAAATCTGCAATTTTAGAGTGTGGGTGATTCTCAAAAAAATCCCGGGGATTCTTAAAATAGTTAACTATGGTTTCTTTGTCTTTAGCTAAAATTTTTTCAATCCAAATTTTAAATGGCTCTTCAAAGAGTAATGGATTCAGGGTTCTATTAAAGGGTAAACTTACCGGATATATTAAAATTACTTTTGTATCATTTCCTAAATGCTCTTTAAGAGCAAAAGAAGACAATTCTTTTTCATATATATTTTTTTCGTAAGAAAACCTTAATGGTTTCATTTGAGAATCTAATCTTCCAATTTGATAAATAATTTTCATTCAAACTCCTCTCTTTTTATTAAATCACCTACTTTGAATTCTCTGGTGTGGGTTTCAACAACAATTGCTCCATCATATCTTGGGTCAAACACTGCAACTCCTTTTGTGGGATGATAAAAATGGATTAAATACCCATATAGCCAGATAGGTCCTCTTCCAGAGAGAATTACCAGAGTTGTTGAAAACCCATTTTTTACAGGATCAGGTGGTTTTATTAAGGGTAAATCCGATGGTTCAATCTCCCTTGTTAATTCAAATTCAATCAAAGTAAAACGGTTTTTAGTTTTTACACTAAACTTGATTATTTCATTCAAATAGTCCATAACCCAATCTTGTTTTTGCACCGACTCCAAATTCTTTTAATGCTTTTTCAAGTAAATCTTTTATTTCCTCTTTTAAATCTTTTGCTTCATCAAGGATAATTTTTTTGGAGTCTTCTTTCATTTTTAAAATCTCTTTAGCTCTATAAGCATCAAAAAAGACATTAAATTTAAACTTTATTCCTTCTTTAACCGTTAAGAATACAATGGGAACGGGATTTTCCCAATCACCTGGAGAAGTGTTTCCACTATCATCGCTATAATAACTTTGATAATGCACATTCATAATATCTAAATCAAAGATCTGCTGATTATCTTGTAAATCAGGATAAGCATCAAGAAAGAGCAAAAGACCTTTAAAATTCTGTGCTCCAAAGAGAAGTTGGTATTTTAATATTTCTTTGTCTGAAGACAACTCCCCATAGAATTCTTTTTGAAGCCTTTCTAATTCTTTTTCATTATTTAAAATATTTTTAGTTTTAGCAATTTTCCAAAAACTAACCATTCTACATACCCCTTTAAGACTGCTTGCGGGGATATAAGGGATACCATATATATGATGTAGGGTTATAGAGGTTTCAAGGACATGTCCAGAACCAAGCCCAACTATAAGGCGAGATTGGGTTTTCAATGAATCTGAAAAAATTTTTTTATATCCTTGACTTTCTAAAGATTGAATTTGAGAATTAAGTTTAGTTTTTATATTCAAAATGTTTAAAATTGAAGCATTAAATCTATAATTTTTAAATCCTTTCAAAAAATTGCTTTTAAATTGGGTTCCCTCAATCATATCACGTTTTATTAGTTTTGTGATGCCAAGAGATAAGTTTTGGCATTCTCCAAAGTTTATTGAATTCCCTTGATATACTTTATTAATTAAATCATTAAAACTTCTCATAACTGACATCCCCTTAATAAGTTTTCAAATCTTTCAACAAGTTTTTCATCAGTTATACTTTCAAATTCTAAAAGCCATTTTTTGATATATTCTTTATCAATTAAAAAAATATTTTTGACATCTTCTAAATCTCTTTCTCTTCCCGCAATAATTTTATGAATAATCAAATCCTCCCCTGAAGCATAGGATACTTCTATATCATCTATTTTTATTTTCTTTACCCTTTTGAGTGCTTCTTTTTCATATTCTGAACAGGAAAAAATAAAATCTATCCTTATTCCACTATTTTCATCTATTACTGGTAAAACCATATTTTGTTTTACAAATTCAATATGATTTTCAGGAATTATTTTTAAACTTAACTTTTTTATTATTTTTTCAATTATTCCACATTTTTCAACTCCTATACTAAGAGTTATGTCAATATCTCTGGTTAATCTTGGTTAACCATATATTAAAACCGCTTGATCACCAATTATCATATATTTAATTCTTTTTTTATGTAAAGCTTGTGCAACTTTTTTAATTAGTTCTTTTAATTCCATTTATAATTTTTGCGTATTTTATGTCTATTTCAATTCCTTCAAGGAGGTTTTGAGGAGGAAATTTTTTAATTTCCTTTGCGAATTTCAAGAGGTTCTCAAAGATTTCAAATTTCTTTTCTATATCCAATTTGCAGTTTTGAATAAATTCTCTTTCAAACTTTTTCAGTATTTTTTTATTTTTTATCATTTTTCAATTTTTGTTTTTTATG
>JBKBIY010000071.1:0-6564 GCA_046294045.1 bacterium
AAATTCTTCTTTTACTTTTATCCTGCCAGAAGGGGTTTCTTCAAAGCGATAATCTATTTTTACAAGAGAAAATCTCCAGTCTTCACTATCTGTCGATACGAAAGCTACAAGTGCACCATCTTTAAATTTTCCTCCCCTACTACCTTTTAAATACCAGGCAATAAAATTTCTTTGCATTGTTCTTGCGGAGGCAAGAAAATCCTTTCCTCTTAATTGCACAATTAGTAAATCAATTTCTTTATCATCATAAGCGTATTGCCCTATTCTTTCCAATGAAATTACATAACCCCTATAAGCTTCAGGGATATAATTACCTTGATAAATAAAAGTTTTGTTTCTATCATAGGTTTTAAGAAGCTCACTAATAAATTCTGTGAATTTTTGTTTATCAAAAGGATTTTCGAATGTATTAATTATTAATTTTTTTGCCCGTTCTTTATCCACATTTCTTCACCTCTCATAATTATTAAGACAACTTGTGAATTACTCCTACAGAATGAAAAAATAGTGGCACAATACTACCAGTTCTTTACAAATCTATATTTATAGAGAAACGAGAAAACTTTATCCTACAAAATAGCAATGTTTCTAGTTAATTCTTAATGGCCATTGATACTTATAGAATCCTTAGCTTTTATTGCGGAATCAAAAGCTTTCCTAGCGATTTTAATGGCTCTTGCCAAACTCAATCCCCGCATTAACTAAAAAAGCCTTCAATAACTTTTCAACCGTTTGTTGACAATGAAAACATAATGTATCCGTTATGATCTCTTCCTTAGGTAAGTTAATAAGTCTTTCTGCAGTTTTATAATCATTTATAGCTTTAATAATCCATTTTTTAACTTCTGCTATCACAAAACAACTCCCTCATCTATTGCTGTTTTTATAACACTTCCAATCGTATTTTTTCTTTCTTCTACTTCCTTTTCACTTTTAATTAAAACATCGCTTGGAATAAGCTCTTCTGCAAGCTTTTTTCTTACAAGATGAGAAAGTTGCATTTTCTGGTCTCTTTGAAGGTTATCCTCCGTGATAATTAACAAATCCCAATCGCTCTCCTTTCCGTAATCTTTTCTCGCTCTTGAACCAAAAAGAATCATTTTCTTTATTTTTATTTTTTTCTCCTCAAATATTTCCTCAATAATTTTTTTTATAATTTTTTCTTTCATTCTCAAACCCCAATTAAATATAATATTTCTCAGACCTATAATGTTTTTCTAGGGAATATCTGAAATTTCTATTACTGCATCCACAATCATATCGTTTGCCATAAATTCCTCAACTGATTTTACATCTAAAGTTTTAAGGATCTCTTAGACATAAATTAAATCATCCTTTATATAATTCCATAATGAAGGCTTTCTTAAAAGTGCTTTATAAGTTAAAATGTCTACTTTTAAGCCAAGTTTTTCTTCGAGATAATCCTTTATCTCAACAATTTCCCAGCCAATTGGCTCTGAAAATTCAAGTATAATATCGACATCACTACTTTCTTTTTCTTCTTTCCTTGCTCTTGAACCAAATATTGCTATACGCTTTATTTTGTATCTCTCTTCTAAAAAATCTTTATTTTCTCTAATTTTGTCCTTGATTTCCTCAATATTCATCTTTTGTTTCTTTTTATTCAGTTTTACTAAGCTTCTCAGAAAGTCTTACTAATTCCTTTATTCTTTTGTTTGTTTGATATATTTTATCATTTAATCGATTTTTCCTTTTTCTATATAAGTTTGTCTTTTGCTTCCCCTTAACCCATGAGCCAAATATTCCAATTTCTTTTATTTTGTATTTACCTTCTAACTATGGTTTGTTTTACGTCCACATCAAAAAAGATTGTTTTAAATCTAATCTTCTCTTTCATAAATGCTTCCTAACAATATCACTTAATAAATTAATAAAATCGTCATCATAATTAGGTAAAGATATCCTATATAGCCGTTTTTCCTTATTTTCAGCAAAATTTTTTGCTTCAATATCTATATCATACAAAACTTCCAAATGCTCAGATATAAAACCTATTGGACAAGAGAGAATAATTTTAAAATCATTAGGGATTTGTTCAATAACTTCAAGAATATCAGGTCCCAACCAATTTCCACCCGATTTTCCCTGACTTTGATAACAAAATACATAATTTTCTATACTCAACTTTTCCACAATCCTTTTAACTACAAAATTCAATTGCTCTGGGTAAATATCCGAAGCTTGAACAGGTAAACTATGAGCACTAAATATATAAAATATCCCGTCATTACCTATACTCTTTCTAGCATCCTCGATCCTTCTACAAAATATATCCACCAATAAAGGATGATCATAATACCCATAAACATAATGAAACTTTATTTTCGGAGAACTAGCCCTTTTAAAGTAATCAGAAATATTATAATTTGAATAGTAAGGAGATAGGATCAGAGCTACTGCTTCATCAATTAAATCATTCTCCATCTTTTCAACAACTTCCTCAATATAAGGATCTATATGTTTAAAAGCTAAATAAACTTTGTAAGGGATAATTTGTTGTAGTTTTTCAGCTTGCTTAAAAGATATCTGATTAAGAGGGCTACTTCCCCCTATAGCCTCAAACCTTTTTCTTAAATCATCAAGAAGCTCTTGTGAAGGCTTTCTGCCTTTTAAAATATGCGTATAAAACCTCTCTACATCCTCAATTTTATATATACTTCCATAACTCATTAATAAAACACCTTTGTTTTTACTTTTCATAAAAACCTCCTTTGATACTTAAATGATTAAATGATTTAATGATTTTTACAATTATTTTCTTGATTTTTCAATAACAGAATATACAACAGGTACAACTATGAGGGTAAGTAAAGTTGAACTGCTAAGTCCACCAATAACGGCAGCTGCTAAAGGTTTTAATAAATAAACTCCTTCTCTTGCTCCTAAAGCCAATGGCATCATCGCAAAAATAGTAGCAAAAGTAGTCATCAATATCGGTTTTAACCTTACATTACCCGCTCTTATCAAAGCCTCATCAATACTTAATCCCTCTCTTCTTAAATTATTAGCATAATCTATCAATAACACAGCATTACTTACAACTATACCAGTAACCATTAAAATCCCCATTAACGACATTAAATTAAGTGAACTACCAAAAATATTCAACCCAATAACTACCCCTATCACCTCAAAAGGAATAGAAACCATAAGAATAAAAGGTTGAATCAAAGAGTTAAATTGTATAGCCAACACAGTATAAATCAAAAATATACCAAGGAAAATTATTAAAATAAAGGCTACGAATGTTTCTGATCTTTGTTCTTCTTCGCCCTTAAACCTATAAGTGTACCCCGCAGGAAGCGGCTCCTCATTAAATACCTTCTTCATATTGTCAAGCACCTCACTAAGACTATATCTGTAATCTTTAGTACCGTAGATCCTTATAATTCTAATTCTATCTTCTCTTTCTATGACAACAGGTCCGTAATCAGGTCTTACATAAGCTATCTGCCTTAAAGGAATATTTTTGTTTAAAACAGGAGAGAAAATAGGTAAATTAAGCATTTCTTCTTCATTCATTGGCTTAGGAATTCTTACTCTTATATCATATTCGTAACCCTCTTCCTTATATTTTCCTCCTACTGTACCAGTAGTTGATAATTGAAGTAAATTAACCACATCAATGGTATTTATACCATAAAAAGCAGCTCTTTTTCTATCTACCTCAACTCTTAACTCTGGTACTCCCTTTTTCCAAGATAAATCCAAATCCAAAACTCCCGGTATCTTTGAAAACCTGTCTTTGTACTTATTACCCAATCTCCATAAGGTATCTATATCTTCACCAATTATCAAAACTTCAATTTGCTTAGTACCTCCTAATCCAGCCAAACTTCTAAAAGTATCAGCAACATTTATAGATATACCAGGTATTTCAGCTATTTTTTTTCTAACCTCATCCACAATCAATGGATACTTATCAAAATCTTTACTATCAAATTTTACTCTGGTTTCCGCTATTGAGGATATTGTAGATGCCCCAGCTATTGAAACTATAAAAGCAATAGCTTCTGTATCCCCACCAGCAGACATACTGCTTCCCAAAACTTTTGTATATTTTATAGAAGTATTGTAAACTATTTCCAGAACCTGTCTAGCTTTTTGGTAAGTATCGTACAAAGTCCCACCCACTGAATTATAGACCTGTATATTAATAACAGGAAAAGCACCCGTAGGTAAAAAATCCTTCTTGGTATTAATCAAGAGAAAAATAGAAAAAACAAAAATCATAAATGCTATTGACAAAGTTAAGAATCTATTTCTTAGTGACCAATTTAGAATAATAGTATAAAATTTTCTTAAATAATCAAGTATTTTGTCAGTAAAATTATGGTGTGATATTTTATAGTTTTTAAAATACATGAAATAGTATAGAGGCGGTACAATAAAAGCTGCAACAACTAAGGAAGCTAACAATCCAAATATTATAACCAAAGAAAAATCAAGAAACAATTCTCTAGCTAAACCTTGAATAAAAATAATGGGTACAAAAACTATTATTGTAGTTAAAGTTGAAGCCACTATCGCTGGTAACACCTCATTAGTACCCTTTACTATTACATTTTTCAAGTCTTCCTTATTATTTATAACAGAATTAGCTATATTTCTACTAATTGATTCGATAACCACAATTGAATCATCAACTATTCTACCTACGGCTAAAGCAACAGCTCCTATACTGACTAAATTAATAGAAGTGTTGTTAAAAAATAAAGCAATTGCAGTAGCAAGAATAGACATAGGAATAGATATTGCAGAAATAATTGTACTTCTAATAGATAAAAGAAAAATCAAAATAATCATTACAGCTACGGCGGAAGCATAAAAAGCCTCCTCCTGAATGTTCCTAATTATAGGGATTAACCTTTCATCAAAACCAAATACTATTTTAGTTTTTACTCCCTCCGGTAAAGCCCTGTTTATAATAGGAATAGTGTTTCTTACATTTTTAACAGCGTCAATAGTATTAACATCAGCTTCTTTAAAAACTAGTATATAAGAAGCTGGTTTGAAATCCGCTAAAGCATAACTCTGAATGTCTTTATTACCATCAATCACTTTTGCAACATCTCTTAATCTTATAACTTTTTCAGAATTTTCAAATTTTACAGGTACCAACTCTATCTCCTCTAAACTATAAAATTCACCAAAAGATCTTATGGTAAAATCCTTATTTCCAAGAGTAATATAACCTGTAGGAATATTTATATTGTTTGATTTTATCGAATTTAAAACGTTATAAAAAGGGAAATTATACTTATATATGTCCGATGGATTTAGTATAACCTGGATTTCTCTCTTAACCCCTCCAAGAACAACTGTACTAGCAACACCATTAACGGATTCTAACTTTTTAGATACCACTTCCTCTGCTAAGAATCTTAGATATCTTCCATCAAAATTTCCAGTAAGAGCCAAAAAAGCTACAGGTAGAATAGAACGCACATTTTGTTTATTAATAGAAGGAGTTTTAGAATCATCAGGCAAAGTATCCCTTATTTGATCGAGCTTCTGCCTTAAATCAAATATCCCAAATTCTAAGTTAGTACCCCAATTAAACTCAACTCTAACAATAGATAAACCCTCAGCACTGGTAGAAGTTACTTTTTTTACATTATTTACTAAAGCTACTGCATTTTCTATTTTTTTAGTTACATCTTTTTCGACCCTTTCCGGGGAAGCTCCCGGGTAAATCGTGGTAATTATCACCAAAGGATAATTTATATCAGGTAATAACTCGATTTTCAAATTTTTAACAGATATTATCCCCATCAAAACAATAGAAAGACTTAATACAAAAATTGAAACCCATCTCTCAATAGAAAACCTTATCATCTATTTTTCCACCACCTTTACCATATCCCCCTCATTTATAAAATACTGCCCATCTATAACAACATATTGATTATTTTCTATTCCTTCCACAACTGCTAAATCCCCATAGTTTTCTATTATTTTCACCTTTCTCTTGATAGCTATGTTATTTTCAACAATAAATACATAAGCCCCAGACTCCTCATAAGTAATAGCTTGCCTTAATACTATTATCCCCTTAACAGATTTTTTTAGTATCTTAAGATTAACATAATCATTATAACTGAGCTCATTGTTATTATCAACAAAGTAAGCTTCAACATAATTTTGACCAATACTATTTAAGTTTGGATATATCTTGTTTACCATTACTTTATATTCCTTATTTTTGAAAGTTACAATTGCAGGAGAAGGTACTTTTATTTTTTTTGAATCTATGTCAGAAACAGAGGCTTTTACTATTTTTGTTTTAGGATCACCTATTACAAAAGCAATTAAGCCGGGATTAACAACACTTCCTATTTCTACATTTTTTTTCAAAATTTCCCCGTCCACAGGGCTTTGCAAATCAGTGTATTTAAGATTTTCTTTTATCAAATTGTAGTTTTTTACTGAAGCTAGGTATTGAGAGTAAGCTGCTTTAAGTTGATTTTCAAAAACAGCTAATCTTTCTTTTTTTAAAGAAGCTATGGATAAATTCTCTTCAGCCTGTTTAAGCGCTAACTT
>JBKBIY010000072.1:0-6490 GCA_046294045.1 bacterium
TTCTTTTGCTTTTTGTAAAGCTTGTTGAGTAATTTCCAAAGATATACCTTCTAGTTTTGTATCCATTTGTATAGCTGTTATTCCATTTTTTGTTCCTGCTACTTTAAAATCCATTTCTCCAAAGAAATCTTCAAAACCTTGAATATCCGTTAATAGAACGTATTTTTCATCTTTTGTAAGTAGACCTATAGATATTCCTGCTACGTGTTCTTTTATAGGTACACCTGCGTCCATAAGGGCAAGGCTGCTTCCACATACCGATGCCATAGATGTTGAACCATTAGATTCTAAAACTTCTGAAACTACTCTAATGGTATAAGGAAAAACATTTTCTTCTGGAATGATAGCTTCAAGAGCTTTTTCTGCAAGGTAACCATGTCCTATTTCTCTTCTAGATGGAGGTCCTATTTTTTTAGATTCACCTACTGAAAAAGGAGGAAAATAATAATGATGCATAAATCTTTTAAATTCTTCTTCTATGGTTAATCCTTCTATCATTTGTTGATCAGTTTTAGTACCTAATGTTACTACGGATAATACTTGGGTTTGTCCTCGTGTGAATATAGCGCTTCCATGAGGATAGGGTAAGATACCTGTTTCAATGCTTATAGGTCTTATTTCATCTAATTTTCTGTTGTCTATTCTTCTGTGTTCGCTAAAAACTTGTTCATTAAGAAATTCTTTTAGATATTTCTTTTTTACAAGGGAGAATTGAAAATCTGAGAATTCTGATAATTGATTAATTAATTCATTATTTTCTGGATTGTTTTCATATATTTTTTTCTTTAGGTTTTCAAGGTTTATAGATTTTAGCATCTCATTTCTTATTTTTTTATCCTGTTCATTTAGAACTTTTTTGGTAATTTCTGTAAAATATTGAATATATAGATTTTCAAGAATTTCTGGTAATATTATCGAGGAAGTTGTAATTTTTTCTGGTTTTAAATCGTTTATGATTTTTTCTTGAAACTCTATAATTTTTTGATTAATAAGGAAAGATTTTTCTATAGCATTAATTACTTCATTTTCTGGTATTTGATTACCTTTGAATTCAATCATTGTTATTTTATCTTTTATTGAAGCTAAAGTAAGTTCAAAATTATTTTCTTTATAGAAGTAAGCTCCTATTGGGCAGGTGATAGGTATAGGGCTTATGTTTAAAGCTAAAGAGGTTCCTATTAATCCTAATATTTCTGGATTTTCATCTAAATCTGCTGAAAAAACTTGTACAAAAACACTAATTTCATTAAAGAAATCTTTTATTAAAGGTCTTATACTTCTGTCTATTAGTCTAGATTTTAGTATTTCTTGATCTGTTGGTTTACCTTCTTTTTTAATGAATCCACCTGGTATTTTACCAACTGCGTACATCCGTTCGAGGTAATTCACGGTTAGAGGTGTAAAATCTATATCGGTTTTAGATTCTTCTGAGAAGGTAACTGCTACCAATATCCAGCAGGTACCACTTTTAACAACGACACTACTAGCAGCTTGCTTGGCTAGCCGATTTATTTCAAATTCTATAGATTTTTCTATATTATTATGAGTTTTAAAATTTAGTACGTATTTCATATTATTCACTTCCTTTCCATAATCCTTTTTTTTGTTGTTGAGCTAATTTTTGAGCTTCTACGAATTTTTCTTGATATTTAACATTAGGTGGAAAAGTATATACTTTAGCGTAACCTTCTCTTATTAAAATATAGTTTAGCATTTCTTTATTATCAAGGTAAACATAAGCAAGTTTTCTGTTGTATTTATCGTATGTTTGGACATCATATTCAAGGTATAGATATTTTGAGGAGGAAACTAATTTTTTTGTAAATTCTTTACTTTTTCTACCCATTTCAAGAATTTCTTGTGTATTTTTAGAAGTTTTTTGGGAATCTCTAATTAATTTTTTATTATATGAACTTTCAGGTGTATCTATCCCTATTAATCTAACTTTAAATTCTTCTTTGTTGGATCTAACAAGTAGTGTATCTCCATCTATAACTTTTATTAATTCAACCTTTTCTTTGTTATCAAAAAAATTAGTTTGATTAGTTAAATTATTTAAGTTTTTGGTATCTGAATTGTTTGAATTTAGAGAATAATAAGTAAAAACTAGGCTTACTAAAAGAATTAAGATTAAATTAAAAGTTCTAGAGATTTTATGTATTTTATTTTTCATATTTTTGGTAATTATTGTACGAGTAATTCTTTTAGACTTTCAAAGTCTTGATTTTCAATTAAGATGTTATATATTAATTCTGCTTCTTCTGATGGAAAAGTATTAATCTTTTCTTTGTACCATTTTATAGAGTTAATTACTAATTTATACAATTCATTGAAGTTATAACTTTTTGAATTATAACTAAAAATAATGTATTGATGAACGATATCGTAATCATCAGGATATTTTGAAGTATATTCTTTTAGGTGTAATAATTTTTCTTTAATATCCTTGATATTATTTATTTTGCTTATTAATTTTTCTCTTTCGATATTTTTAATTCTGTCCATAGGTATTATGTTTGAATACTTTTGAATTAAAGTTTGGTATTCTTTAATTTGGTTTGTACGTTGTAGTTCATCTAATTTTTGAGACAAAAATTCTACCGCTTCTTCATTTTTATTTATATATATTAATGTATCTACGTAAAAGCATATATAGTTAATATTTTGTTCATCTATATTGAGAATATTTTGTGCAATATTTATTAATTTATCGTTTAGTCTCTTTTCTATAGCTATTTGATAAGCTTCTCTTAGTTTTATTTCTTGTTTTTCTTTTAGGTTGAGTATTTTTAACCAATTAGCATATTCCAAATAAAGATTTATGTTATAATGATCAATAGATTTCCTTTTTTCAAAGGTGTTTATTATTATTTCCTGTAATTCATTTTTACTTTCTGGAAATAGTTCTATTAGATTATTTTTTTCAATTATTTCGATAATTTCTATGAAGCTGTTTAGTTGTAGGAGTATATTAAAAGCTTCGAAGAAGTATTTTTTTGCTGAATCCTTTTCTTTTAGTTTTAGTAGAGTAGTTGCTAGTTTTATGTATTCTTGAGCTAGTTGTAGTTTTTTGGTATTATCTGTTTTTAGTTTTTGTATTTTTTTCTGGTAAAGCCTTACTAAATCTCTATATAAACCTAGAGATAGATATATATTTTCGCTATCTTCGTACCAGCTAATACTCTGTAATACATCACTAATATCTCCTACCATTTCTTGTGCTATAGCTTTTTCTAAATTATTTCCGCTTGTTTTTATTACTTCTATTAGGCTCATTTTGTATACAGTTGATGAGGTTTTAGTTTTTGATAAGGCTAAAAGCATATTTACCCTAGGATTTTCGGGAAAATTTTTCTGAACTTCTAGTAAAATAGATTCCATATTTTTAAAGTTTCCAGCTAAATAAAAATTAAGAGAAGTATTTATCGAAGTAGCAAGCTTTATTTCTTGAGGATAATCTTTATTAACATTACTTTTTATTTTACTTATTTTTGAAATTAATTCTACAATAACTATTTTGAGCTTCTCTTTATAATATTCTTCATTCTCAGTTAATTGAATAAATATTATTTCAGTTGCAAGATTTATTAATGAAAGGTGCAGTAAGCTCTCATTTGTTTTTTCTAAGAGATCTACTAAATTGGTAATAACTGTCTTTAAAACTTCATCGTTATAATAGGTTCTATAAAAAAGTGCTAAATCATATACCCCAGGATTAAATATATATTCAATATTTTTGTCTTCTATGGCTTTTTCTAATAAGTCTATTTTTGTTTTCCAGAAATCATCAATTAACCAATTGTTATCCATTTTTAACTTTCTTTAAGAATTTTATAAAATTCTATTAATTCTTTTTCATTTATTTCGTCAATTATTAAAGTTAATTTTTCAATAGTTTTGGAAAATATTTCAGGATTTTTTTCTTTATTATACCATGCTTGTATTAATCCCCAGAAGAATTGATGTTGAGAACTTTCGTATTTATCGATGATATTATATATATATGTATTAAATTCATCACCAGAAGCATCGCTTATGGATAAATTCAAAGTTTGAATAACTTCATTTTTAAATGTATCATTAAGATTAGTTTCATTAATAATTTTTAGTATATCTACTAAATATTCCTTTATTTTATTGTAATTGATAAATAATAAACTGGGAAAATAGGAAAAATTAATATAAGAAATAATACATAAAGTTGGCTTAATAGTAAAAAATGAATTTGAGTATAGATTAATAAGATCATCATAATCTTGAGCATTGATTAGTTTTTGAAGCAGAGGATATAGAATTATTTTTGTTTCTTTACTAATTTCTAAATTAGTTTCTAAATCATTAATATTTATCTCAATATTTCTATCTTTAGCTAAAGAATAAAGTTCAATAGCTAACAATTCTGTGTTTGATGATCTTTTTATAATTTTTTCTAAAATATTTAATTTTTTATTTTCCAATAGTTTTTGAATTAATCTGGCTTTACTTTTTAAAGGTAAGTTATCTATAATATAGTTATATTCAAAATTGTTAACCAAAAGTTCTATATTTTCTATATTAAGATTATCAATATTTTCATTACCAGCTAAATTTAAGAAGATGTAAACAAAATTTATTTCTTTTTCTTCATTAAGTACTTCAACGAATATATCTTCTATTTTTTCTTGACTATATTTTTCCTTTAACTTTTTGTATATTTTCATGAAATTTCCCGCGAATCCATTTTGAATTAAATATCTAATAACTTCTCTTAATCCATCTTTAATTTGTTCATAATTTTCTTCTAGTACTACTTCTTCAAAAATGTAGCTAAAATCAATTTGTTTGGAAGAATGAATATTTATGTAATTTAAAAATTTTTCATATCCTAGAGATTTTATTACTTCTATTAATTTCTCTTTTATTTTACTTAAATTGTAAATGTTTGCAATAAGGAGTAATCTTGAAATCCAAACAAATAATCTAAATTTATTATTTGATAGTTCTCTTATGTTGTTTATAAGATTTATAGAATTTAGTATTACATTTTCTAATGAGCTAAAATTTAAAAGGATATTAGATAATGCATTTTCGTACATTTCTACTTCTATATTTATTATTTTTTCTGTATCTAAAGTTTTATCTTTTTCTACTTCTATTATAATTTCTTGTTTTTCTATTTCTTTAGTTTGATCTATTTCCTTAGCTGTAATATCTTGCTCTATTAATTGTTGTTCTTTAATTAGATCTTCTTTTGAGAGGATAATGGTTGATTTAGTTTGCTCTACTTGTTCTGTTTGTTCTATTTGTTCTATTTGTTCTACTTGTTTTTCTTGTTGGGTTTGTTTTGTTAGCTGTTTTGATAAGGTAAAATCTTTTTTTAAGGGTAGGGTTTGTTTCGTAGGTAAAGTTTGTTTTGTACCTATAACACTTTCTTTTATTAGTATATTTTCTTTTTTTGTTAGTAAAGTTTTTCGAGATTGATCTTGTGTAAGTTGTTTTTTATCAAGAAAATCTTTTTTCTCATTTGATTCTTTTCTAATAAAGGTTCCTGTGGTTTTTTTAGGACTTTTTGAAATAGTTTCCCTACTTAGATTACCTTCAGAAAATTTTTTGATATCAGAAAAATTTTGAACATTCGAAAATTTTTCTTTTTCTGAAAATATGTTTTTTTCCTCTTCTAATTTTTCTTCTGATTCCTCTTCTAATTTCGGTTGATAATACTCTTGTGAAATTTCTAATTTTTCTTCTTGAATAGCTGTTTCTGAGATAATTTCTCGTTTTATTTGTTCTTCTCTTTGAACTTCTAAAATTTTCTTTTCTTGTTCTTCTATATTTTTTATTATATCTATATACTTATTTTGATAATCTTTTGAGATTATAGTTAATATGTTAATAGCTTCTTTTAATTCTTTTATGTGATTTGTATTGTATAATTCCTTTATTACAGAATCTAATAATTTTTCTGCTTCTGCTTTTTGACCGTTTTGAAAATATATGTATCCTAACAAATATGTATATTTAGGGTTAGTGGGATCTAAATCTAGTATTCTTTTTGTAGCTACTATTGCACTTCTATAGTTATTCTTTAAAGTATCTACTTCTGCTATCTTATATAGTACTTCGGTATCATTTTGGTTATATCTAAGAAGATTCCTTAATACTTTTGAAGCTAATTCTAATTCTTTCTTTTGAATGTATAAATCTACTAGTTCTAAAATATTTTCTTTATTAGCTGGATCTATTATGCTTATTTGTTCTCTTAATTTTATTTTTTCTTCTATATTGGTAGTTTTTTCTATAGCTTTAAGGTATAGCTCTACTGCTTTATCTATATGTCCTTCAGTTTCATATACATTTGCAGCTAATATTAAATTATCAATATTATTAACATCCATGTTTAAAATTTCGTTTACTATATTTATGGCTTTCCCAAATTTTCCTAAGGTAGATAAGAGCTTTATATAGATTTTTAGATATATATTTTTTTCTATTTGTTTTATATTAGTGTTTT
>JBKBIY010000073.1:0-6214 GCA_046294045.1 bacterium
TAGATCCATGTTATCAGTAACTTGTACACCAGGCATAACAATACCTACTTCTTTTGCTATACTTATTCTCACAGCAGGAATTCTTTCTAGTAATTTTCTTCCCTGTTGCTCATCTACAAGCCCTAAAAGCATTCTTCCAAGCTCTAATGACAGAGTCTCAACAGCAGTATAAAACATTGCATTTTCTGGTTTTCTTTGTTCCTCTTTCTTTTGCTCCTTTTTGATCTCTTCCTTAACTACTTCTTCTTGGATTTGTTGATTTTTAGCTTTTAGAGATAAAAACAAAAATAAAGCCGTAAATCCAAGTAACGGAAGTACTGGTAACCCCATACCAAGTAAAGATAGTAAAACTAACCCTCCTGTAGCTCCAGCAGCAATCTGCAAAGCTCTAGGTTGACCAGTTAATTGACTAATCACATCTTCCCCAAGATTAGATTCCGAAGCAGCACGAGAAACTATTATACCCATAGCAGTTGAAACCAAGAATGATGGTAATATCGAAACCAATCCATTACCAATAGTCAAAATGGTATAGGTTTGTAGAATGTCAACTATCCCCCCCTCAAAATAAGCTCTAAAATATGTATATCCCATCAATATTCCTCCAATTATACTTATAGCAAGTATAATTATATTGGCAATGGTATCACCTTTAACAAATTTTCCTACACCATCCATAGCTCCGTAAAAGTCCGTCTCTCTTTCTATTTCTCTTCTTCTTCTTTTAGCTTCTTCAGGAGTGATTAAACCTGCATGTAATTCACCATCTATTGCCATTTGTTTACCTGGCATCGCATCCAAGGTAAATCTTGCCGCTACTTGAGCAATTCTTTCAGCACCTTGGGTTATAACTATAAATTGTACAACTACTATCATTAGGAATAAAACAAAACCTATAACCAGGTTACCACCTGCTACAAATTTTGCAAAAGTAGGAATAACGTGTCCAGCTCCTATGGGTTCTCCACTACGAGGATCTTTTATGTGTCCCTTAGCAAGTATTAATCTCGTAGCTGCTATATTTAAACCTAATCTGAAAATAGTCTCAACCAGTACAAGAGTAGGAAAAACAGCAAAATCAAGAGGACTTTTAACATATACCGCCATTAAAATAATAAGTATTGAAACCACTATATCAGTTATAAGGAGGGTATCAAGTAACCAAGAAGGTAATTCAACTATTATTAATAATACTGCCATTAAAATTGCAACAGGTATAAATATATCAAGAGGTACCCTTTGGCCTCCTATGTTAATAGCTTGTCCAGTTCCTAACATTTAATACCCCCTATTTAAGTATTTTTTTCTTTTTCCTCATTTTGTAAACAAAAGCTAATACTTCTGCGGTGGCTTGATATAATTCCGTTGGAATATAATCACCTACTTTACACTTAGAATACAACATTTGCGCTAGCTCCACATTTTCAACTATAGGTATTTCATTTTGATCTGCTATCTTTTTTATTAGTTCAGCAAAATATCTTTCTCCTTTTGCCACCACTTGAGGAGCTTTCATTTGCCCATGTTCGTATTTAAGAGCAACTGCATAATGAACAGGATTTGTAACCACAGCAGTAGCATCCTTAACACCACCTAATCCTCCACCCATAGCTAGTTGTTGTGCCATTTGTCTTCTTTTACCCTTGATATGAGGATCCCCTTCCAATTCTTTATATTCATCCTTTAACTCTTTAAAAGACATTCTCATATCTTTCATAAAGAATTTTTTTTGTATCATATAATCAAAAGCTGCAATTGCTATAAAAGCCCCAATAACCATCCATACCATTTTCTCTATTATCTTTTTAAATTCCACAAGAAATGGAATAAAATCAATTGTTCTTGGAAAATCAGTAAAAAGTTTAACATTACTTTTTATTACTAAATAAACTAAATAACCTATGATAAAAATCTTAAGAGCATTCTTGATTAATTCTACTACTGATTTTTTAGAAAATATTCTTTTAAATCCTTCGACAGGATTTATTTTACTAAATTTAGGAGAGAGTGGTTCAAAAGTAAAAAGAAATCCTATTTGCATTAGATTTCCTATAAGTCCTGCTATGAAAGCTACAAAAATAATAGGTATAAGAACAATAGCAAATAATATAAGTGCTTTTATGAATACTCCTGCGAGAAAAGCTATTAAATTATCTGCTTTTACTGCGTTTCTAAAAAATTCTCCCATATATATATCTTTGGAAAACTCCGCTATTTTTAAAGCCATTATTTTTGAATAAGCAAAAAAGGTAGCAAAGGTAAAGACCATACCAACAAACATTACAACATCTTGACTTTTGAGAACTTGTCCTTTTTTTCTAGCTTCCTGTAGTTTATGCTCTGTCGGCTCTTCAGTTTTATCGGAATCTTCTGCCATCTAACTTCACCCCCAAAAACCCTACTCCCTAAAATATAATTTTAAATAAAATAACAAATTTTCCTTAAAAATTAGAAAATTTAAAAAATTTTTAACAAAATCAATATTATATCACTTTTACAAAGGTATTTGCCAAAAATTATATAAAATAAGAAAATAAAAACCAAAAATTCAAAAGGAGAGAAAATTTATGAACGAAACTAGGCTAAAACACCTAGAAAACCTTAAAATTAAAGGAATTAATCCTTTTGGATATCCCCTTAGAGAAAGACCTACAACAACAGTGGATGAATTAAAATTAAACTATAAAGATAAAGAAAATCTTCCGGATCAGGAATTCATTGTAGCAGGTAGAATACTAAACACTCGTCATCATGGAAAAAGTATATTTGCTGATCTACTTGGCCAAAAGGAAAAATTACAAATTTATCTTAAAAAAGATGAATTAAACGAAAAATTTGACATTTTTAAAGATTACATAGATAACGGTGATTGGATAATTTGTCAAGGTTTTTTGTTTAAAACTAAAACAGGAGAATTAACCCTTCATCTAAAAGATTATGATTTCTTATCCAAATGTTTACAAGAATTACCCGAAAAGTGGCATGGTCTAAAGAATCCTGAAATAAGATATAGACAAAGATACTTAGATCTATTTATCAATCCCACAGTTAAAAACAATTTCTTAGTTAGAAATAAAATAATTAAATTCATAAGGAATTACCTTGATAGTAGAGGTTTTATTGAAGTAGAAACTCCAATGCTAAACATAATTCCCACAGGAGCTCTGGCAAAACCTTTTAAGACTTTTCATAACGCTTTGGGCATAGAAATGTACCTAAGAATAGCTCCAGAATTATACCTAAAAAGATTAATAGTAGGTAATTTTGAAAAAGTGTACGAATTAGGAAAAGTATTTAGAAATGAAGGTATATCGACTAAACATAATCCTGAATTTACAATTCTTGAATTATATCAAGCTTTTGCTGATTTAACAGATATGATTCAATTAACAGAAGATCTTATTTCCCAACTTGTAAATTATATACATAACAGTCAAGAAATAGAATATCAAGGCAAAAAGATAAACTTTTCCACGCCTTTTAAAAAAATTTCCTTCGCTAAAGAATTATATAAAAAAAACATAGATATAGAAAAACTTAGGAAAGATAAAGATTACCTAGAAAAAATTGCTAAAGAATTACATATAACAAATAAAACTTTAAGTCATGTTATAGATAAAGCTTTTGATGAGCTTGTTAAACCTGAATTAATAGATCCTACCTTTGTACTTGATTATCCTGTAGAAATATCCCCCCTAGCAATTTCTAAACAAGATGATCCTATGTATGTAGAAAGATTTGAGTTATTCATTGCTAATTTTGAAGTAGCAAATGCTTTTAGTGAGTTAAATGATCCATTTGAACAAGAAAGAAGGTTTTTACAGCAACAAGCTCTTAAAGAAAGTGGAGAAGAAGAAGCTCACGAATACGATGAAGATTACATAAACGCTTTAAAATACGGACTACCACCTACCGGAGGATTAGGATTCGGAATAGATCGATTAGTAATGATTCTAACTAACCAAAATTCAATAAGAGAAGTAATCTTATTCCCAGCTCTACTACCTAAAAAAGAAGAATAAATGAATAATTTTAAAAAATTCATTACAAGAGTTATTAGCGGTATTTTTCTAGGGGGAATATTTTTACTATCAGTCTTTTATAACAAGTTCATTTTTTATTTCCTAGTTGTAATATTTCAGATTTTATCTATAATGGAATTAAAAAGAATGTTTCCAAACAATATAGATATGGTATACTGGATAACAATATGCTTATGGTTAGATTTAATGATATTGATAAATTTATATAACTATCCTTTTATATCAAATCTGTCCAATTTTAATCTTTCAGTATTTGCTAACTTTTTTTTAAGTTTTATTTTAATTATGTTAGCTTTCATTATAAAAGCGTTAGCAAATGTTAAAAATGATAATAAGCAGGTTTTTGAAAACATTGTAACAAATTTCTTCTTATTTATCTACTTCATAGGAGCCTTGGCTTTGTCTTTTCTACTTTTTGAAATTAAGAAGGGATTACTTTTTTTAATGATAGTAGTTACGAACTATAGTCATGATATATTTGCTTATTTTGTAGGTAAAACTTTAGGAAAGAATCCTTTTTTTAGGAATATAAGTCCTTCAAAAACCATTGAAGGGTATATTGGAGGTGTAATTTTTAGTGTTATTATAGGTTTACTAATAGCTTTATATACCGGAATTTTTGAATTAGGGAAAATTAAAATTATTTTAATAATACTAAGCATAGCTACATTATCAGCTTTTGGAGATATTTTTGAATCTCTTATAAAAAGGATTTCAAATGTTAAAGAATCTGGAAACATTATTCCTGGACATGGCGGAGTACTTGACAGAATAGATAGCCTTGTTTTCTCAATCTATCTTTCTTCAATAATCTACTTTATAATTCCTAGCTGAAATATTTAAGATTTTGAACTAAAAAAGGGTTTTAAAAATATACATCAAATATTATCATAAAGTGGTTTTTTTTAAGAAAATTTTGAGCACCAAGTTTACCTAAAACTAGGAAAGGAGCCTAAAAAATGAAAAGAGTCAATGAATTTACATGGTTAATAGGAGGAGCTCAAGGAACAGGAGTAGATTCTTCAGCAATGACTTTCGCTAAAACCTGCACCTCAATAGGATTATACGTATTCGGAAAAAGAGAATACCATTCAAACATAAAAGGAGCTCATAGCTACTACCCTATAAGAGTATCAACCAAACCAGTAAGAACACACACTGACACAACAGATATACTGGTATCCTTCGATAAAGAAACTCTCTTTCTACATAAAGAAAACGTAGTTAAAAACGGAATTATAATATATGATAAAGATATAGAATTTAACACTAATGAAGATTTCTTCTTAGTACCCATACCTTATAATGAAATAATAAAACAAGCTGCGGTTAAATTTGAAAAAGAAAAAGATTATTCCAAACTCCAAATTATGAGAAACATTATAAGTGTAGCTGCATCCTTAGCTATATTAAACCTTGATCCGGAATACCTTTCAAATATCGTAAAAACAGTATTCGTAGGAAGAAGAGCTAAACTTTTAGATATAAACCTATTTGCAGCTTCACTAACTTATGATTACATAAAATCTAACGAATTTGATAAAAAATCTCCTTATGAACTTGTACCCGTAAAAAATAATGAGGAATTTATTTTACTTAGTGGTACAACTGCAGTAGGAATGGCCAAAATTTTAGCAGGATGCAGATTTCAAACTTATTACCCAATAACACCTGCAAGCGACGAAAGCGAATACTTAGAATCACACTCAGAATATGGAGTAGAAGTAATACAAACAGAAGATGAAATAGCAGCAATATGTATGGCAATAGGAGCAGCTTTAACAGGTGTAAGAGCTTCAACTTCTACCTCAGGACCAGGATTTAGCTTAATGGCAGAAGCCCAAGGATGGGCAGGTATAAATGAAGTACCAGTGGTAATATTTAACTACCAAAGAGGAGGACCTTCTACAGGTTTACCCACTAGACACGAACAAGGAGATTTAGAATTCTCTTTGTACGCAGGACACTCAGAATTCCCAAGAATAGTAATAAGCCCAGGAGATATAGAAGAATCTTTCTATTTAACCATAGAAGCATTCAATTTAGCAGAAAAATATCAATTACCTGTAATATTTCTTGCAGATAAAGCCATTGCCAATTCAATACAAACCTTAAAACCATTTTCCCTTGAGAATATACACATAGAAAGAGGCAAAATATTATCCGATAAA
>JBKBIY010000074.1:0-5917 GCA_046294045.1 bacterium
TGATACTCGACACTAATAGAGCAATAAGAAAAATGCATGAAGAAAATAGACTTAATGCCTTTAAAACTCAGTCACAAATAGCTCAACAATGGACAAGAGCCCTAGCTGGAGGAGGCGGTTAATTAAAATAAATAGAATTAGCTAAACTAAACCCGAAACTCAAAAGGGAAGAGTTAAAAAACTCTTCCCTTTATATTTTCTAAATAAATCATATTAAATAAATCATATCACTAAACGCCTTAGCCCCTACAAAAAACTATTTTGTAGAATACTCTTTTATTGTAGGAAACAAAATCTCTTTATATTGGATCTCTAAACTATCTATATCTTCCAGTTCAAAATTAATTCTATCTAATTCAACTTTTTTTAGTCCCAGTTGATTTAGTATTTTGATAGAAATTTGTGGCATAACAGGGTATATTAATTTGCTTATAACCAATATGCCATAAGATAATTCAAACAGAATATCGTTTAATTTTTCCTTATCGTTTTTTAATTCCCATGGTTTTTTTTCTTCTATCATTTTATTAAGATAACTTGAAAAGTTTAGTATTACTTCTATTGCTTTTGAGAATTCAAGATTTTCTATTAATTTATTAAAATCATTTTCAGTTTCTTGTGCAAGATTAAAAACTTCGGAAATTTCCTGTTTCTTTATAACTTTATTATCTAGATTTTTTTGAATTAAAGTTACGACTCTGGATACCAAATTCCCTAAATTATTTGCTAATTCTGAGTTATAAATTTGTACAAATCTTTCAACACTTACGGGTATGTCATCTCCAAATGAACCTTCTCTTAGCAAATAGTACCTTAAAGCCATAATCATGTAAGGTGGGTTGTTAAATACAAATTCCTTAAGATTAAACATATCTCCGCCTTTGGACTTGGATATTTTTTCATTTGAAGGTGTTGTTAACCATCCATGAGCTATTATCTTCTTAGGCAGAGGTAAATTAAGAGCCATTAGTATTGAGGGCCATATAACTGCGTGAAACCTTATTATATCTTTACCCATAATGTGATAAGTATTTTCCCAGTAATCCATCATGAAATTTTCTGGATAACCCAATGCGCTTATGTAATTAGTTAAAGCATCTATCCATACGTAAATTGTATAGTTTTTATCAAAAGGTACTTTTATACCCCATTCAAGATTTTTTCTGCTAACTGATATATCCTGTAGTCCACTTTTTATAAAGGAAAGTATTTCATTGTATCTGGTTTTAGGAAAAATGGTATCAGGATTCTCTTCATAGAATTTAATTAGTTTTTCCTGAAAGTAAGATAATTTAAAAAAGTAATTATCTTCTTTTATCCATTGTAAAGGTTTTCTACATTCCGTATTTGGGCATAATTTATCTTGACCGACTTTAGATTTAGTCCAAAATGTTTCACAGCTTTTACAGTACCATCCTTCATAATCTCCTTTATAAATGTAAGATTCTTTGTGTAGTTTATCAAAAACGTAGCTAGCTGTTTTTACATGGTATTCATCTGTGGTTCTAATAAATTTATCATATTGTATATCTAATTTTGACCATATTTGTTTAAATAGTTCTGCCATTTTATCAACGTATTCTTTAGGTTTTAGACCTAGTTTTTGTGCTGCTTCTTCTACTTTTATGCTATTTTCATCATTTCCGGTTAAAAAAAATACTTTATAATTTTTCATTTTGTAGTATCTTGAAAGGAAATCTGCTATTATTGTGGTATAAGCTGTACCTATATGAGGATCAGAATTAGGATAGTATATAGGTGTAGTTATGTAGATATGTTTCATATTTAATCGCTCCTTTTTAGTTTGAGTAGATAAAATTTTTGATTTTTTCTATGTCTTGATTGTTAGCTTCTATGAAATTTATTCCTATAACCACACCGAAGCTTTTTTGCTCTTGCCAAACTACTTTAGCTTTTATGTAATCCGTTTCATCTCCTCCTAAAATAGCTTTTATAAGAATAACTTCTTCTGTTGGTAATTCAAAATCGTTAATAATTCTCATACCTGTTATGGATAAATCTACTGCGTAAGTATAGAATTTTTTGGTTTCTGATTGGGTTTTAAGTTCTACAAGGAAAGGTTTTTTAACTCTTACAGCTTTTCTTTCTTCAAATGGAGCGAAATTTATTAGAAAATTATTTATAATTTCGTAATTTTCTTGACTTAATTTAGCTAGATCTAAGCCTGCAGCGTATAATCCCGAACCTTTTATTAATTCCTTACACCAAGCTATTCTTCCTTCGGTTTCTACCGGTTCAGTTGAGGTATAAAACTGTATTTTAACATTCTCTGCAAGTTTTAAGGGTATATCCAGTATTATTTTCATTCCATGACGAGATACATCTACCACACTTACCCACTTTTCCACTACTAAGTCTTTGTCATAAGTGATAACTGTTTTAACTAACCTTGCAGGAGATAATACTTTTCGAGGTTCTTTTCTTTTTTCTATAAATTTAAAATCTACTAAAGATGGTTTTTCTTCTAATTCTTCTTCTAATTCTTCTTTTTCTAATTCATAAGAGTTATTTTCTTGGAGGTTACCATTTTCTTTTTCATTTTCTTTTTTTTCCATAATTACCTCCGAATTTAATTACTGTTTAGTTTTATTATTTCAATATATTCATTATAGTCTCTTAGGAATAATTCTGCAGACATTTTAGTTAGGTCTATTAATTTTGATTTTCTATATCTTACGGAGCCACTTGATAGTACAGCTATTGTTCTATTTATATTTTGTACATTAAAAAATAAAATTTCTCCTTGTTTATTTATTAACAGATAATTTATCTGTATTTCTACGGTTGGTACTAGTGTATTACCATCTTTTTCATAATAATAATACTTTTTTAGTAAAGGTACTAAAGCTGCATCTATATCATTTTTGTTTAAGTACGTACTTATTTGATTTAGATCTAGTTTTTCTAATTTAAAATCTTGTGATAAAACTATTTTCTTAAAAGGTTTTTCTAAAAGGGTAGATTTTATAGCTTTGTCCGTGTTTTCTATATCGTCTGTATAGGTTTTATAATTGCTATCGTTTATGATTTTTACCTGATCTATTGGATTAGATATCACTAATGTATTTATTGATGATAGTTTAGAAAGTATTAATTGGTTTAAGTGGAATTGATTCAAATTAAATTTATTAGATTCTGAGGATAATGTTGATTTTTCAGAGTTTGTAGTAATATTTGTAGTAATAGTAGTTATTTTGGAAGATGTTTCACTTTTTGATATATTAGTTGTTGGTATTTTATAAAATGTTATATACTTTCTTGTTAAATTAACTTCGTAATCTATGTTAAACAAATTACTTAAATCGTATATATCCACAAATACTGAAGTACCTTTTATTATTGGATTTGTATTAACTTCTTTGTTTATTCCTTTTGCTCTTAATTTCCAACTACTACTTGATAATGCTATTACTAGCAAAAGAGAAGATATCAATATAATTATAGCGAAATGCCTAAAGTGTAGGTTTAAACTTTTTAATAAGTTCTTTTTCATAAACATCACCCTTTTTTTCTTTTTTTCTATAAATTCTTTCTTTTTTTCTTTGAATTGATTTTTGAAGTATATCTATTAGTAAAGATTTATTTTCAAGTGATATATCTGTTTGTACATTTTTGTATCCGAATTCAGATAATTCATAAGCAGCTAGTGTTTTACATTCTCCTTTAATAAAGGGTATTAGATATCCTCTAAAACCGAAAAGTGGTGAAAGGTATTTTATTACATTTAGAACCATGTTGCAAATTGTTATTACGTAAGCTCCTTTTTTTCTTCTTAAAAACTGATTTTTTAAGATATTCCATACACTGTCATAATCTCCTAGAACGATGTAAAAGTCTATTCCTAATTCTTGTGATTTTCTCTTTATTTCATAGAGAAAACAATTTTTACATTGATCGTGATTGGCAGTACATTTTGAAGAAAATCTACCATCTGGACAGTTAAGAGGCTTTTGACAATAACTTATTGTTAAAAATCCTTCACCCTTGCTAAAATACTCTATAACTTCCTCTTTACTTATATCGTGATATAATTTGATCTTTTTGTTTCTTAGAAATAGTCTTTTCAAAAATTCCTTAACAATTACAGGTAAAACAAAAAGAAAAAGATTTGTTATTATTCTGAGAGGGTTTTTATAAAAAAGGAACCACAGGTATTTGAAAGTAGGCTTTCTTATGTAGTATTTTGTCATTAAGAAAAAACCGGGATTTTTTATTTTGTAGTAGTTAGGGAAGTTTTCGGCAAATTTTTTAAAATTATCAAGTATTTTTTGAGTTTGCATCATTTATTTATAGTTTGCTTTATTTCTTCTATTTTTTCAAAAATTTCAGCTTTCTGAAGGTTTTGAATTATTTCTTCAAGATTCCCTTCCAATACTGATTCCAAATTTTGGATAGTTAAATTTATTCTGTGATCTGTGACTCTATTTTGAGGGAAGTTATATGTTCTAATTTTTTCGCTTCTATCTCCGGTTTTTACTTGTTGTTTTCTTTGTTTTCTTATTTCTTCTTCTTGTCGTTCTTTTTCCATTTGTGCTATTTTTGCTCTTAGTATTTTTAGGGCTTTAAGTTTGTTTTGGTGTAAACTTCTTTCATCTGCACAAGTTACTACTATTCCTGTTGGTATATGTTTTAATCTTACGGCACATTCATTTTTATTGACATTTTGTCCCCCAGGACCCCCGGCTTTAAAAGTGTCCATTTCCAATTCATCTTCTTTTATAATAACTTCTTTTTCTTCCATTTCAGGTAGTACAATTACTGTAGCTGTTGATGTATGTATTCTACCGCTAGCTTCGGTTATTGGCACTCTCTGTACTCTATGAGTACCGCTTTCATATTTAAAGGTTTTATAAGCTTTTTTACCACTTACAAGAAATACTATTTCTTTTATACCCCCTAGGTCAGTATAGTTAGTATTAAGGATTTCGATTTTGAACTTCATTTTATCTGCAAATTTGGAATACATTCTGAATAAATCTGAAGCAAATAAGGCTGCTTCTTCCCCACCAGTACCTGCTCTTATCTCTATTATTACATTTTTGTCATCCGCTTCATTATCAGGTATTAATAGTTTCCATAATTCATGTTCTATACTTTCATATTCTTTTTCTAATTTTTCCATTTCTTCTTGATAAAATTGTTTTAATTCATTATCTTTTTCCTGAGATATTAAATCTTTAATATCTAGCATATCTTTATAGATTTTTTCATATTTTTCAAAAAAGAGAGTGTACTCTTCTAATTTACTTTTTTCTTTAATTAATTCAACATATTCTTTACTTGAAAAATCTGAAATATTTTCTAATTTTTTTTCTATTGTTTTTAATTTTTCCTTGTTTATTTGGTAGATATTTTTTAATGTTTCGTTCATAAGATTTAATACTCTCCTATAAATTATTCCTTATAGCTATTATGATTATCGTGGTAAGCGTTAAAATTATTTCTTTGTGTAATAGTAAGGTAAGCTTTATATCTGGATTTGTATTTGTTAAATGTATATTTTTAAGAAAACCTAAATTTTGCTGGTATTTTAATATATCCTTTATGAAACTTTCAAACGTTTCATTATCAAGAAATTTTTCAATATCATCAGAATTATTTTGTGCTTTTTGATTTTCTTTTGTGGGCAAGAATTGTTCTTGATTAGGATATGAAAGAATATATGATAATGCTAAGATAGCTGAAAAAGTTAGTGGATTTATGGATATAAGATTAACTTCTTCATCAAGAAATTTTTCAATTAAAATTTCTTTTGAATTTGCTGTTACTAATACTTTGATTTGATTTAATTCTAAAGAGTTACGTAGAAAAAGGTTTTCTACAAATATTTTACATTCAAATATTTCTAGTGTTTTTAGCAAGTCAGTTATATAATTTGAAAAATAATTATTTTCTT
>JBKBIY010000075.1:0-5823 GCA_046294045.1 bacterium
GTAGGATACCACATATCCTCACAAATAGTTATCCCAAGTAAAATGCTATAAAAGGTAGGTGGTAAAATATGTTAATTTTTGATTTGCTTGAGAATATGCAAAAATTAGAAGCAAGTGATTTGCATTTAGGAGTTGGTTCCCCTCCTATTTTGAGAATAAAAGGAAAACTTAAAGCCCTTAACTTTCCTCCCTTAACAAATGATGTAATAAGAAGTATGGTTTTTGCTTTACTATCTTCTGAACAAATAGAAGAATTCGAAAAGAAAAAAGAATTAGATTTTTCCTATTCCTTGGAAAATGCTGGAAGGTTCAGAGGTAATTTGTACTTCCAAAAAGGTACAATAGCAGCAGCAATAAGATCCATACCTACTCAAATAAAAACAATAGAAGATCTAGGATTACCTCCAATATTAAAAGAAATGGCATCAATGGAACGAGGATTCTTCCTAGTTACAGGACCTACAGGTGTGGGTAAATCTACAACATTAGCATCCATGATAGATTATATAAATACCAATTTTTCAAAACATATCATAACAATAGAAGATCCCGTAGAATATGTTCATATTAATAAAAAATCCATTATTCACCAACGAGAAATAGGAACAGACACACTAGCATTTAATGAAGCTCTTAGACATGTATTAAGACAAGATCCCGATGTAATACTCATAGGAGAAATGAGAGATGCAGAAAGTATATCCTTAGCACTAACATCAGCAGAAACCGGACACTTAGTATTTTCAACTTTACATACTTTCGGAATCATTAACACCATAGACAGAATAGTAGACGTATTTCCTTCTTCTCAACAAAACCAAGTAAGGACCCAATTAGCTAATATTCTTAATGGTGCAATATCACAAATCCTAATTCCTACCGTAGATGGTAACTTAATAGTAGCCTATGAAGTAGTTATAGCAAACGCAGCAGTAAGAAATCTCATAAGAAAAGGAGAACATCATCAATTACAAAATGTCTTATATACAGGTAAAGAAGCTGGAATGATATCACTGGAAGCTAGATTAGCAGAACTCTATAAAAAAGGAATAATTACAAAAGAAGTAGCTTACCGATACGCAAATAATAAAGAAATTATATCAAGAATCATAGAATAAAACTATAAATTAATATGGAGCTGTTAATATTTGTCTTTTTTTTAGCTGTGCTTATATTTATAGACGGCTTTACAAGAATCCTGTACCTTATACTAAGATACAAACCCGATTACTTTATGTACAGTTTTTTTAGATTTTCTTTACTTGTTTTGATAATACTCTTATTTATAAAAATTTTTCCAGATTTTTATTTTTATGCAATAGGTTTTTTGGTTTACCTTCTTTTTGGGGGTATAATATGGAAAAACATTTTAAAAGTGTGGTTAATGAATTATGAGAGAAGAAGGAATAAAGAAGGATAGGTTTTTTAGGTGTCAAAATGATAAAGGGAAGGGCGGTAGCTCAGTCCGGTAGAGCGGTGGACTCCAAATCCATTGGTCGGGGGTTCAAATCCTCTCCGCCCTGCACCTTTCCACCTTGCCTCAAAAAAATCCTAATACTCCTTCTCGTCTTAACCACACTATCATTACCCGCCAAATCACAAACACTCCAAGAAAACAACATCATACTCTATACACCATCCCTTACATCAAACCCCCAAAAAATCTTAATAGAAAACGGCTTGGAAATATACACTCAACAATACTGGATAAAATCCCCCAAAGCAATCGTAGATAAACAACAAAAAAAAATAATTATCCCCCAAGAAACTTTCATTAAAAACCTCGAAACCCTTGACGAATTCATTTCTCAAAAAGTAGAAATTGAATACGATGAATCAGGAAAAATAACGCAAATAACAGGAGAACAAGGCTCAGGATACACAACCAACATACCTTCAGATCAACTTCAACTCAAAGACAAACTCTTCTTCTCCTACTCAAATATCCACCTATTTTCAAATAAATATATCCTTAATAATATTCAATTCTCAACCTGTAACCTTTGTGATTATCATGATTTTACTTGTAAACACTATATACTTTCCGCAGATCAAGCAGAAATAATACCAGAAGATAAAATGATACTAACTAAATCCCGCTTATTTCTCTACAAAAAACAAATACTCTCCTATAATAAATTAGTTATACCGCTAAAAAAGAAAAAGTTACCATCCTTTAAAGAAGATACCTCGGTATTTCCACAAATTGGATACAACAACACAGATGGCTTTTTTGCATCCAAAAACTTTGATTATTACATCTCAAACGAAAACTACGGAAAAATTCTAACCAAATATGGAGAACTAACAGGAATATACTATGGAATAAATAATTACTACAGAAAAAAAATAGGAAACCTTAACATACTACTTACAACATACCTGTTTTTAAATAATAATAAGAGATATGGTAGATCCTTTAGAAACATCAATAATAACTTAAATTTTAGCTTCAAAAATACTAACGCTTTCGTAAGATATAACAGTAACAGATCAATTTTTCGTAACTTTACCTCCCCACTTAACGAATCCCTTTCCTACGGATTTAATACATACCTAAAAGGAATAAACGTAAACTATAACTCAACAACAACATCAACAGAGAACTTCTTTTCGTCCACAAACAAATTTCTAAGAATCTCCGGTAACTATAACAACTTAAATTTTAACTTCTCGGTTAATGACCTTGAAAACAATTATTTTATTACTAATAATACACAAACAAGTCAAAACACTAAATTTGATATGAACTATACTTTTTCCAAAGGATTGTATACTCTTAGCTTGTTAGTAGACAATACAACAAATAATTTCGGATTTTTTGGAGTTAACAAACTTCCAGAATTAACCCTAAAACTTAATAGACCAATTAGATATAGGGAAAGAATAAGCCTTTCCCCAGCACTATTTCTAGGTAAATACGAAGAACCAAGATTCAATAGAAAAACAACTAAATACCAATTTCTACTTAACTATAACATTCAACATATTAAAGATAAAGAATTTAATTGGACAACCACCGGAATATTTAAACAAAATTTTTATGACACAGGGAAATACTACTTTGACAGAAATTTTCACGCTTCTTACGTACACTCCCTTAACTCAAATATCTCACTTAATAGACGCAACCTAAAATTAAATGCCAACTATGTTTACAATTTTGGTAAAGGATTTGCCCCTATATTTGCAGATTTTACAGGAAAATACCAAAACTTATCTGCAAGCTTAACATTACTTGATAATAAAACTTTCCAACTAAACCTCTCTTCTAACTACAACCTAAACAGGGGAATAATAAGCCCCATATCAGTTAATCTTAGATACTTTCCAAATCAAAGATTTTATCTTAGCCTATTTACAAGCTACGACCCTCGAAGAAATAATTTTAGTAATGTAAACACCAATTTAGACTGGCTAATCACCAAAGATCTAAGGCTTACCACTTGGTTTAACTATAACACATTTAACAAAAAAATAGATTACATCGACTTGATTTTAATTAAAGACAATCATTGCTGGGCTAGCTACATAGTATACAAAAGCCAATTAAAACAAATATACTTCTACGCCTATTTAAAAGCACTACCAATCATCGGAATTAACATAGGAATAGATCAATCTAAAAAATTTACACCACAAATACCACTTTATCCATAAAAACTATAAAAGCGTTATCAATTAAGACTACATCAAATTCGGGAGTATCCACATCTGACTCATCAATGCTATTGTTAACATACATAGTTTTTAAATCCGATTTTTTTAAAGCTTTAAATATAACCGCAGATCACCCTGCAAGAGATATTAAGAATTACGAACATAGCACAAATTCTCATCACGATGATAAGTCAAACCATTGACATTGCGATGCTGCCAAATCCGAGCACCCTCTCAGTCAAGAATACATAGACTTTTATACCAATGCTATCTATAACTAAATGCAGAAGTCCTTTTGCTTTCTTTGGAATGTTAACTTTTAACTTTCTTCCTTACCAAGTTGTGTATGGTCTGGTAGTAGTATGGTCTGATACTGGCAGGGAAAGCTTCATTATCTCCAAGATTGAGTGAACAAGACATTATGCTCCTCTAAGATAGTATACCTCTCTAAGGGTCAAGACTATCTGAACAGCCATATCGCTGTAGGTTGAGAGAGGGGTTCCTTTATGATGGTCTATTTATGCACCAAAGCCTAAGAATATCAAAAAATTTTAAACTTTCCTACAAAGGGCTATCCTAGAGATAATTAATAAGTATCTCTTTCATTTCTTTTAGCTTTTCTTAAAAATTTATAACCCAAAAAAGAGATTTTCAATCCAAAAAAAATTCTCTCTTAAACAAAACTTTTAAATTCCTTTTTAAAGAAGTTTTTTCATTCAAGAGAGATTTTTTCTAGTGAGATTTTTTCTAATGAGATTTTACATAAACATAAACAATTTTCGAAAAATTTTCGCCAACCAAGAAAATTTTTACTCATCAAATGAAATTTTTAAAACAAAGATTTTTTTGACCTATGGGGATTTCTTCAAACCCTAGAAATCTTCTGCAATCTTGTAAATTTTAATTGTAAATTTTAATTGTAAATTTTAAATTATCTTCCGAGGATAATATTTCTCCGATTTCCTGCGATTTCCTTCGCTTTCTCGCAAGTTAATACTTCTTTAGATATTACTTTTTAATCAATAATTGGAGTTTTTTAAAAGTTGTGCATTTTGTTTTTTCCTAATAACTTGAGCTTCTTCAAACTTTGCTTCTTGGCTATAATACTCCCACTTGTTCCTTTTGAGGAGTTTCTATTTTTTTATTCTTTTCACTCCAAGTGGATTTTTTTCTCAATTTAATCTCAATTTAATCTCAATTTAATGAGACTTTTCAAACCTTAAGAAAACTACAGATAATTCAGGACGAAATTAGCCTTGGAGGTAGGGATTTCGCTATAAAATTTTTGGAATTTATTAACCGCACATCCTATAATTAACCCATTAAACTTAACCGCTACAAAAGGATAATCACCACCTATCTGCATATCAATTAAATCTTCCTTACTAACGGCTTCCCTTCTTAAAAACTTTTTTAACACTTCAATATCAAATCTTAATTCAATATAATTTTTTTGAATGTAGCTATTAAGTAAAGTTAAAAAAGAGCTTGTTGGTTTATAAGTTTTTAAGGGTTTAAAAAACTTAAGAGCCTTTAGCCCTACATACTCCACCTTTAAAGGTCCCTTCTTTTTAACAGGAAAACTATCAACCGAACTAACATAAATCTCCTCAATTTTATCCCCCTTATCCTTATAAAACCAAGTTAACCTGGTAACGAATTCAAAAGGTAAACCAAAAACTTTCAAAATTTCATAAACTTTTTCCACATCAAACCTCTTTAACTTGTATCCTTGAAAATCAACACCCTCATCAATATTAACAATTTCCATCCTTGAATTTACTTTATATTGGTAATTTTCTTGTTTATTATCAGTTTTATTTATAGGCAAAATATTAGAAATGAACATTCCTTTGGTATGCGAGGGATAAATCCTAACGGTATTTCTTAAACTTTCGTCAAATATGTAATCTTTGTACTTCAAAATTCCTGGGCTTATATTTTCTAAAAAATTTTTCCATTCTGAAAATTTTTGTATCGGTAAAATCTTTATTTTTTTCTCTTTTATAAGTTCGTCTAAAAGAAGCTCATTTTCTAACGGATTAAAAGTACAAGTGGAATATATAATCTTTGTGTTTTTAGTACTTATCTCAACCGCTCGACTTAGTATTCGGTACTGCAAAGAAGTAATATATTTTATAAATTTTTGATGTTTTTCTAGAT
>JBKBIY010000076.1:0-5799 GCA_046294045.1 bacterium
TTATTGCAGATAGTATAGAAAGTATTACAGGTGGTATGTCAGATTACGTTGATGATTTGTCAAATGGTTTAGGTGTTTTTAAGCCTTTAATTGTGGGTCTTAAAGAAGGAATAATGGGAGGTATAGGGATAGTAATACCTTATCTTATACCTTTCTTATTTTTCATAGCTTTTCTTGAGGATAGTGGTTATATCCCAAGAATGATGTATTTAACTAATGGTTTACTTAGACCTTTTGGTATAACCGCTAGGAGTGTATTGGGTTTTGTGTTAGGATTAGGTTGTAATGTAAGTGCAATAATGAGTTTAAGAGGGCTAATGAACAACAAAGAAAGAATATTAGCTTCAATGGTTATTCCTTTTGTTGCTTGTTCGGCAAGAACTGTAATTATAATGGCATTAGTAGTTGGATATTTAGGAGTATTTTGGGGATTATTTATGTATTTTCTTAGCTTTTTTGTTTCATTTTTAGCTTTGTTTTTGATAAGCAAATTAGGTAAGTTTAATAATCCTAATTTTGTGGTTCCTGTTCCTCCTTATAGGTTACCGTCTTTAAAAAATATTTTTACAAAGATATGGTTAAGATTTAGAGCTTTTGTTTATAGTGCTTGGCCTGTTTTAATATTGGGTACTATTATTGTTAGTTATTTAGATTACTTTAAACTTGATAAATACATTAATTCTATGTTTTCATTATTGACGGTGAATTTGCTTAATTTACCACTTGAAACTGGTATACCTTTGATATTTGGGGTTTTAGCAAAGGAGTATGCTCTTGTAATGTTGTTTGCTGCTCTAGGAACAGAAAATGTTAAAGAAATAATGACTAATTTACAAATATTTACATTTTCTGTTTTTACACTTCTTTACACTCCTTGTTTATCTACTATTTCAATTCAAATAAGAGAAATTGGAGCGAAATATACCGTATACTCCATCTTACTTACATTTAGTGCTGCTATAATATTTTCCTTTGGTTTAAGTAAATTACTAAGTGCATTTTTAAGGTAAGGAAGGGATTGCTATGTTTAAGAGGTTTTTATTATTTTTAACTTTAGGATTATCAATGCTTTTATATTTTCCACTTTATTCCCAAAATAAAAATAGTATGAATTATAATGATAAAAATTATATTTTCACTTTTTCTTTAAATCCGTATTATGGATTGATGTTAGATTTAATAGGAAATAATTTTGAGGGTATAGTTTTGATTGATAGTTTTGATCATCATCATTTTGATATGAGTCCTAACAAGATGAAAAAAATTAAGAATTCTGACATGATTTTTATAACGGGTACCTTAGAAATAGAAAAAGAATTGATAAAGGTATTGGATCCCAAGAAAGTTACTAATTTTTCTAAATATGTAAGTGTTTTAAATGATGATCCTCACATTTGGGTGTCAGTAAAAAATTTTTTAAAGATAATTGATGCTACATATAAATATCTTTATTCTCAAAAGAAATATAGGAATTCCGATTTTTATATTAGTTATAAAAAATTACGTTTAAAGTATGAGAAGCTTGATCAAGAATTAGAAAAAGCTTTCCAAAAAATAAGAAAACAACAGGATTTTATATATTCAATTCATCAGGAATTTAATTATTTAGCAAGAGATTACTTAGTTAAGGTAGAACCTTTGTTTTACTACGAAGAAGATATTTCTTACAAAAATCTTAAAAATTTTGTTGCTTTAACAAATCGATACAAAAATAAAAAGTTTTACTTAATTATTCCCCCCCACTATGATGAGAAAATCATTTCTTATATAAAAAAGAATTCAAGCAATGTAATTTTTGTAAGTTTTAATAGTAACTCTGTTAACTTTTATGATGAATTTAAAAAATTAGCAAAGGCAATCCTTATGGAAAATAATCTTGGTAATTATTAATTATGGAAAAAGTTTTGGTATTTGAAAAAGTTTATTTTAGATACGAAAATGAAGAGGTTTTAAGTGATATTAATTTTGAGATTAAAGAAGGAGAGGTTGTAACTATTGTTGGACCTAATGGGGGAGGGAAAACCACTTTATTAAAATTAATTCTTGGACTTATAAAGCCATCATCAGGTAGGATATATTTATATGGCAATGATCCTGTATTTACAAGAAAATATGTAGGGTATTTACCACAGTTCTCAACTGTTAATAAAAATATTCCGATAAAGGCTTTTGATTTTGTTAAATTAGCTGCTAACAAAGAGAATTTTAGTTCAAAAAAAACACTTGATTATGAAGTTGATAATGTTTTAAAAATAACTGATTCTTATCATTATAAGGATAAGGTTATATGGGAGTTGTCAGGGGGGCAATTTCAGAGAATTCTCTTTGCTAGAGCCATCGTTAATAATCCTAAAATGCTTGTACTTGATGAACCTACCAATTTCATAGATGAAAACAGTAAAAAAAATTTTTATGAAATAATAGAATCATTTAAAGGCAAGAAAACTATTATTATAGTTAGTCATGATGTAAGCATGGTTAGTAAATTTAGTGATAGAATATTTTGTTTAAATAAGCGTTTATTAATTACTTGTAAAAAAGAGGAGCTACATAATAATTTAGAACTAATTTATGGAGGGTTTTTTAGCTATGTGGAACATAAACATTAGGAGTTGATAAATTAATGAAAATTTATCTTGATAATGCTAACATTGGTGAATTAGAAAAGAAATATGTTTTAGATGCTTTGGAAAGTGGTTTTATTTCAACCAGAGGACCGTTAATAAAGGTTTTTGAAGAAAAATTTGGTTTATATTTAGGGGGATATATTAGTGCTACTTATAGTGGTACGGCTGCACTTCATTTATCCGTACTTTACTCTATGAAGAAGTATGGTATAAAAGGGGAAAAGATAGGGGGGATATTACCTGCCATAACTTTTGCTGCTACTTCTCACGCCTTGCTGTATAATAATGTAATACCAATTTTTGTGGATGTTGATCCTCATACTTGGAACATAGATCCTGAAAAAATTCCTGATTTAATAGAACTTGCCAAAAAGAATGGAATAGATACAAAGTTTATTGTTCCTGTGCATTTGTACGGAAATCCTGCTGATATGGATAAGATAATGAATATAGCAAAAATTTATGATTTAGTGGTTATAGAGGATGCTGCAGAAGCTTTAAATAGTTTATATAAAGGGAAATTTTGTGGAATAATTGGTAATTTTGGAGCTTTCAGTTTTAATGCTAACAAGGTTATAACCGCTTCTTCGGGAGGAGCAGTTTTTTCTAAAAATCAACAAGATATAGAATATATAAGATTTTTAACTTTGCAAGCAAGAAATGAAAGTAAAGGCTATTATCATGAAGATCTAGGATTTAATTATAGAATGACAAATATAGAAGCAGCTATAATTTTAGCTCAGATGGAAAAACTTGATTACTTTTGCAAATTAAAAAAGGAATTTTTCAAAATATACAGTTTTTATTTAAAAGAAAAGGTTGAATTTCAAAAAGTATTAGAAAATTGTGAACACAACTATTGGCTTATATCTTGTAAGTTTAATGGTATAAAAGTGGAAGATTTAATTCAAAAACTGTCAAATTTTGGAATTCCTACTAGAAGAATTTTTTATCCTTTGCCTTTAATGGAGTTTTATAAACAGTATGTTGAGAAATATTTAAATAACTATAAGGTGGTTGATTTTTATAAAAATTCATTAAAAATTTATGAAAATGGGCTTTGTTTACCTAGTTCCACGAAAAACAGTCTGGATGCTATTGAATTTGTAGCTAAAAAAATTTCGCAATTGATATAAATCAAAATTTGTTAACATTTTTTTTACAATTAAATTGTAAAAGTAAAAGGGGGAAATTTAAATAATTCTAAAAAGATAAATAAGGGGTGATAAAAGTGATGAATCCTATTGGTAGTCAACCTGTTAGTGGACAAAGTGCTAATAATCCCGTGCTAAAGGATAGTTTTGAAAGCTCATCAGTTAAAGTGAATAATACCGAAGGAACCTCTCAAAACATAACGGATGTTTTTCAACCTAATCAAAATAAAGAAGAATTAATTAAGCAAATTGACAGCTTAATAAAACAAAAACAAGATGAATTAAAAAATATTGAGGAGGAAATAAATAAATTACAAAGTAATAATTCTTCAATTAATTCTCCTTCGGCTGGTTCTCCTTCGGCTAACTCTCAGTTAGATAGTTATCTACAAACTTTTAATCAGATTAAAATTGAGAATTTGAATATGCAAAGAATTGCTTTACAAAATCAAATACAGGTTCTACAGCAAAGAAAACAACAAGTAGAAAATGAAAAGCAAGAGGAAGAAGAAAAAATACAAGAAGCTGTACAAAAATTAAGAAATAGTTATCAAATTTCTATTGATCAATTAAATGCTCTTAAGAAACAATTAGAAGCTTACCAAACTTCTATGAACGCTAACTATAACAAACAAATAGAAGCTTTAAATAACGAAATAGCAAGGCTACAGAAGGAAATTGAGGATCTATTAAATCAACATCCTTCCACTCCTGAAGAAGCCGAGCAAATAGCTCAAAAAGTAGCAGAAAAAAGGAATTTAATAAACACTCTTAAAGGTCAAATAGACGTAATCGGTCAAGAAATATCAAACCTTAATAACCAAATAAATCAGCAAGTAAACCAATTAGATCAACAAATAAATGATATAAGAAAACAAATGCAAGTGGATTTCTATAACAAATGGGCTATGGATCAGGCAATAAGAAGAGAAATAGAGCAAATAATATGGACTGAGCTTATGAATGAAAAAAATCATGTAGCAAATCTATGGAAAATGTATTTTGATACAAATAGTAAAATAAATGCAATGTGGCGGGAAATGTATCTTAAGAAGGTAGCTGAAAACAGTAGTTTTGCAGCTCAATGGGCAAAAGCAATAGGAGCATAATATGATAAAAAAGGCAATGATATTAGCAGGGGGTGAAGGCACTCGCCTTCGCCCCCTTACCTATAACTTACCAAAACCCCTTGTATACATTAATAATTTACCATCAATAGAATACATTATCAAATTTCTTCATCATTTTGGAATAAGGGAATTTGCTATAAATATAAGTTACAAGTTTGAAGATATTGAGGAATACATCGAAAATGTATTTAAAAGAAAATTTAAAGATTCTAGGATTTATGTTTTAAAAGAAGAAAAATTATCGGGTACTGCTGGACCTGTTAAAAAACTTCAAGATTTCTTTGGTAAAGAAAATTTTATAGTAATCGGTTGTGATGACATTTTTGATTTTGATTTAGAAATTTTGATAAATAATCATATAAAAAAATCTGCTGTTGCTAGTATAGCTTTATTTAAAGTTGATGATCCTTCAGAGTACGGTGTTGCCCTTATAGATGATGAAAATAATATAAAAGGTTTTCAAGAGAAACCTAAACAAAATCCTATTTCTTATCTTGCCAATACGGGGGTCTATGTTTTTAATTACAGAATATTTGATTATATTTTATCTTCAGAATTTTACGATTTTGGTACCCAGGTATTTAACAATCTTCTTAATGATAAAGCTAAATTCTTAGGAATAGATGTTGCTGATTATCCTAAATTCTTATCCAAATCTTATTGGATAGATATTGGAAATATTAAAACATATTTTAGAGCTAACAAAGAATTGGCTTTTTTAAATCATCCGTTTATAGAATCCAAAATTATCAAAGATTCTAAAGGAGTATGGGTTATAGATGAAAATGTAAAAATAGATGAGAAAACAGTTATGGAAGATTTTGTGGTAATAGGTAAAAATTGTACTATTTCAGGATATTTAAAAAATTCCATAATTTGGCCCAATAC
>JBKBIY010000077.1:0-5799 GCA_046294045.1 bacterium
TATCTTGGGCAATGTCTCGAAAAAGAATATAATTTTGAAATAGCTATGGAACAATATGAGAAGGCTTTAAATATAGATCCATATTTTATTGAAGCAAGGATTGCTCTTGCTAAGATTTATCAAATGAATGATCCTAAAAGAGCTATAGAAATCCTTGAGGAAGTTGCAGATGATTACCAAGACAAAGAAATACTCTATCTTTTAGCACAGTTATATTATTCTCAAAAGAATTATAAAAAATCTTTGGAAATCTCCCAAAAACTAATAAAAATTAATCCTGATGATTATAACATTTTTTATCTTTATACCCTCTCTTTAATTAATGTGTATAAGCAAGGATACAATGTAGAAAAAGAAATATTAATGAAAAATTTAGAAATAATTTATAATAGAGATCCTAACAATCCTGTGATATCTTCAGAATTTTTAAAACTATGTGTGGATGAATCAGATTTTGTAAAAGCTAAACAAATATTAGAAAAATCAAACGTAAATCTTAAAAATAAAGAGATAGCTGAAAAAGTAGCACTTATTTATCTTCAAGATCAAGAATATGAAAAATTAATAAATACTATAAAAACTAACGAACTTTTTTCTTACGATTTTATAAACCAGGTTTTTACTTATCTAAAAGAAAATGACAGTCCTTACATATCAGTACTATATAATCAAACATTAGATATATCTAAAAAAGAATGGAAAGAGGAACAAATAGTAAAATTCAAGTTAGACTATTTAGAGTATCTCTATTTTTCAAACACTCTGCAAGGTTTGGAATTTTATAAACAATTACTTAACGAAAAATTCTTTGCTGAAAATTTAAACGAAAGATATAACCTTACTCTCTTTGGTTTACTTATATATTTTACCCTTTATACTGAGTATAAAGATAAAAAATATCTCGACAACTTTATAAGTGTTGCTGATAACTTGTTTTTAAATGGCGAATTTTTGGATGAAAGTAAATTATCCAATTCTAAATTTTCTCAAAAAATAGTTGATAATATAAGAATTGTTTTTTATTTTTACTTTTTAGTTATTAAATCAAAAAACGATTTGATTCCTAAAGTGTACGATTACCTAATAAATAGTTCCTCCAAGACAAATATTTTGACAAATTTTTTAAGTGAAGCTTTACCTATTTTTCTTGATAACAATTATCATCAAGAAGTATTAAATGTAATTCAAAAATTTGATCTTCAAAATATTTCTTCTTTTAAAAAAATAAAAATTGAAACTCTTTTTCTTTTAGGTAGAAATAGTGAAGTTATTAATGAAGCAGAAGAGTATTTAGATAAATTTTCATATGATTCTTACGTTGAATTATTAAAAATAGTTGCGGATTTTGAAGTAAGTGGAAATTATGAATTGTATATAGATAATATAGAAAAAATAGTAATGGAATCAAATCCTTTAGCTTTAGCAATTTATGCTAAAATTTTGGCAAGCAAAAATATTAATGAAGCTATCAGATATGCTGACAGAGCAATGGAGTTTATTTATACAGGTAAACATTCCTTTAAAAATACATATCAACTTGTAATGATTATAGAGATACTCTCGAGATTCTATGAATCCGTCTATAAATTGTCTTACTTTATAAAAGGGTTAAAACAAATAGTTTCAAAGTATCCAGATGTCTACGCTTTTAATTATATACTCGCTAAAGCTCTTCTTATAGTTGAAGACTTTGTGGATGCTGAACTGATTGCTAAAAAAGCACTTAAATTAACTGGAAGTAGTAATTCTCTTCTTCAAACGCAAAATCTACTAAGCAAAATAAGAGAAGAAAAAGAAAATTATCAAAAATTACTATACGAACTACAAAAAATTAATCCACAAATACCTGAGAAAATAGCCTACATAAATACCCTCTACAAAAAAGATAAAATCAGCGAAATATATAAACTTTTAGATGAGTCTCAAGAAAATACCATAGATAAATTGATAATTAGATTCTATATTTTTGATAAACTTGAAATTAAAGAACAGATTATATATCACCTTAATTTGCTTAAAATATTTGCTATTGAAAATTCTTTAGAAGCTTTAGCAGAATTAATAGAAAATAAATTACTTTTCTATTCAAATGTTGAAGAATTTGAAGAAATAAAGAGTAAAGCCGAAATAGATTATCTAAAGGTTTATAAAAAAGCACTAGAAAAAGAAATAAAACAAATAGTTTCTGATGAAACTGCCGAGCAAGATGTTTTTCAGGAAGAAGTTTCTCAAGAGGAAGTTTCTCAAGAGGAAGTTTCTAATCTTAGCTTTTCTTCTTTAGAAGATTATTACAAATTCCAAGAAGCTAAAATAATAAATTACAAAGATCTTTTAATTGCCTATAAACTTAGATTAATATACATCCTCTTTGAAGATAATAAAAAATACCAGCAAGTTGGAAATGTTATAGCCAATTCAAATATTGGCTACATTAAAGAATCAGTAGCTGAAAATGAAAAGAGTACTCTTGAATTTCTTGATAAAGTTACAAATCTATTAACTAAAAATGATTTAAAAAATTTACTGAAAGAAATAAAGGAATTTTCTAATAATTTTCCAGATCAAAAATTCATAATATTACTTTCACTATTTGTTTTGGGTTACCGTCTAAGGAAAGAAAGCGAATATCAAAAGTATATGAACCAATTAAGAAATATCGCCCAAAATAATCAAATTTATAAAAAAATAATAGAATTAATAGAGAGATATCAGTTACAAAAAACACCTGAACAACAAAAAATTTTATCCCCAAAATTATCCCTTTCTCAGATACAAAATTACCAGGATATAAAGGAATCTTATATCAATTCTTTTAACGAACTTATTTTAGCCTACCTTTTAAAAATTTTCTTTTTATTACTAAACCAAAAAGAAAATTATGAAATTCTAAATAACAAAATTGTGGAGTTTGAGAATAAATATGAAACAAAAGAAGAATTACAAAATCATTCGCTAATAAGTTTCTTTAAAAAAATATTTGAATGTTTTATGAACAACGATTTAAAGTCCTGCTTATTAGAAATAAAATCTTTTGATCAAAGATATAAAAATTACTCATTTTTCATAAACTTTGTACTCCTATTTTTAAATTATAAACTTAAGAGAAAAGGAGATTTTGAAAGGTTGAAAAAATTTTTATTAGCAAACGAAGATAAAGAACAGGAATTTAAAAATTTAATCTCATGGATAGAGGGAATGGAGGTAGAATATGAAAATATTAGTAACCAGTGAATTACCTGGCCAATGGCATAATAAAATAAATTTATCGAATTATCAAGTAATCCTCAAACCTAAAAACCAAGAAACAAAAGAATTTTTACTTTCTTATTCTAATGAAACAATCGGAATTCTATGTCTATTAACTGATAAAATAGATAAAGAAATAATAGAAAAGTTACCAAATTTGAAAATAATAAGTAATTATGCGGTAGGTTTTGATAATATAGATGTGGATTATGCAACTGCTAAAGGAATATTAGTTACAAATACACCGGGAGTTTTAACTGAAACTTCTGCTGATTTAACCTGGGCTCTCATATTAGCAGCAAGAAGATGGATAGTGCAATCTGACAAATTTACAAGAGAAGGAAAATTTAAAGGATGGGATCCTAATCTTTTCCTAGGGTATGATGTTTACGGTAAAATATTAGGGATAATAGGTTTTGGGAGAATAGGGCAAGCAGTAGCAAAAAGAGCAGCAGGATTTGATATGAAAGTAGTTTATTACAGCAGAAAAAGAGAAATTGAAGCAGAAAATAGATTAAAAAACCAATACAATATAGAACCTAAATATGTAGAACTTGATGAACTATTTAGAATTAGTGATATAGTATCCATAAATACCCCTCTTAATAAAGAAACTTATCATCTTATTACTTACGACAAACTTAAACTTATGAAAAAGGAAGCTACTATTGTTAACACTGCTCGTGGACCAGTAATAAAAGAAGAAGATTTGGTAAAAGCTCTTAAAGAAGGAATTATTTTCTCAGCAGGACTTGATGTATACGAATTTGAACCTTATGTAAACCCGGAATTACTAGAACTTCCTAATGTTGTTTTATTACCTCATATAGGTAGTGCTAGCTTTGAAACCAGAACTAAAATGGCAGAAATGGCTGTAACAAACTTAACTAATTTTCTTACTGGTAAAGAACCTTTAAGCGTTGTTAATCCTCAAGTGTTTCAAAAGAAATAAAATATAGATTCATTGTTTAAGTAAACTATGAAAATATTTTTACCGTTTTTTAAAGTAATTCTATCGTGAAAAAACCTTAAGATGTGGAATTAGCATTTTATAAAACTTCTTGGTGATCACACTGCATTGCACCTTCTCTAAAGAATAAATAGGAGTAATTTATGAATTTCCTTATTATTCTCCTTGGGCAACTGAGAACATATTTTTTTCATCTTCTTTTTGAAGTACTTCTATCTGCATCCATTTTATATTTTCTTCTTCTATTTTTGTTAAAAAATGTAAGATATCTTGATAAGTAATTGGTTCTTGGCTTAAGTACCTGCATCTATACCAGTTTACCATTAATATATCTGGAGTAGGAGGCGGATAAATCTTTGTACCCCTATTTGATATCATTTTTAACTCAAGTTTACCTACATTTTTAGGTAATTCTGGTAAGATAGTGGTTTTATTCCATTCTATAAATAGATCTATTCCTATTATTTTCCAATTGTTGGAAGGCGTAGGTGAAGGAGGTTCCCCTAAGTCTGTTTGAAAAATTTCTTCTTTTTGATATTTTTCTTCAATACATATTAATTCTTGTGAGTTTTTAAGATTATCTATTTCTTTTATTATGTGGTTAGTGAATTCTGTGGTAGAGTAGTTTCCTCCTAAATCTTTAGTAGTTATTCCATTTCTAAGTGTATTATGTAAAGCTTTTTCTATTGTTTCTGCATAGTTTGTTAACCCTAAATGTTGTAGCATCATTACTGCTGATAAGATGAAAGCAGTGGGATTAGCAAGATTTTTACCGGCTATATCTGGAGCTGAACCATGAACAGCTTCAAATACTGCAACGTCTTTACCTATATTTCCGCTAGGAGCCGTACCTAATCCTCCTACTAAACCAGCACATAAATCACTAACTATATCACCAAAAATATTTGGTAATACCAAAACATCAAATCTTTCGGGATGGGTTACAAGTTGCATACATAAATTATCCACTATTATGTCATCAGATGTTATAGTAGGATATTGTTGTGAAATATTCTTGAATACTTCAAGAAATAAACCATCTGACATTTTTTGGATATTAGCTTTATGTACGCATGTTACTTTTTTTCTTTTATTTTTGAGTGCATATTGAAAAGCGAAGGAATGTATCATAAAGGATCCTTGTTTTGTTATTATTCTTAAGGTTTGTGCGACATCAGGGGTTTGCATATGTTCTATTGCTCCGTAAGTGTCCTCTATATTTTCTCTTATAACAACTATATCTATGTTTCCGAAGCGTGTATTTATACCTGGTAAAGTCTTTGCCGGTCTTAGATTAGCAAACAATTCTAATGATTTCCGTATTGTAACGTTAACGCTTTTATGTCCTGTACCTATAGGGGTTGTAGTTGGTCCTTTTAGTGCTACTTTGTTTTTTTTGATTGATTGTAGGGTTTCATATGGTAGGGGAGTGCCGTATTTTTCAAAACATTCTAATCCAGCGGGTTTTTCTTCAAACTCCACAGGTACTTTTAAAGTTTGAAAAATTTTTATAACGGATTCGCTTATTTCTTTTCCTATACCATCTCCTTTGATAAGTGTTACTTTTTTCATAATATCAGAGC
>JBKBIY010000078.1:0-233 GCA_046294045.1 bacterium
TGAGGAAGCGATTAATAAAATTCTAGCAAAAAGAATTCAAAGAAAGGATTTAAAAATAAGCGGAGATTATTACGAGATAGTTAGAAACACAGGATTAGCTTTAGCTACCTCCGGTACAGTTGTACTTAAAAATTCCTTACTTTTATTACCAACAATCTGTTTTTATAAACTTTATAAAATTTCCGAGTTTATTTTTAGAAAAATCAAAAGAATAGATATGGAAAAATTTTCTT
>JBKBIY010000078.1:243-5740 GCA_046294045.1 bacterium
CGAACTTATACAAGAAAACTACAATCTTAGTAAACTTATGGAAACATTACAAAAAGTACTTGATAATTACGATTTATTTGTAGACAAATTAAAACTTTTTAGAAAAATGTTTTTAGAGCTATCTTCATACGGTGCTATTGACAGAATTTCTTTGTTATTAAAGGAGTTTTTTACAAAAAATAAAGGAGTTTTGAATTACTAAGAGAATATAATTATTAAAGTGTCTAGAATAGAGAGGGGATAGAAATGCAAAACACAGGATCTTCACTTAGAAAAAGAGGAGAAAAAAAATTAGCAAAACAAAAAAAATTCCAAGACAGATTCCTTAATTCTCTTAGAAAAGATGATACCAAAGTAAAAATTGAAACGGTTAACTCAAAAACTTATACAGGTAAAATTGTTTCTTTTGACCAATATGTAGTTATAATCAATACTGATGAAGGGGAAGTAATGCTTTATAAACATGCTCTTGCTTCTGTTTCCAAAGTGTAAAAATTCCAAAGTCTGAAAATCGTAATCTTATTAAAAATCTTATTAAAAGGGGATATTGAATTTGTATATACCTCACAAAAGCCAAGATATACAAAAGATAAAAGATTTCTTGGGTATAGAAAGTGTAGATGAAATTTTTTATGAGATAACGGGTAAGAATGAATTTTTTGAACCTGTTAATTTAGGGGAACCTTTATCTCAACAGGAAATAATAGAGTATTTTAGGAGCAAGGCTCCAAGGGATTACGTTTATTTTTTAGGTGCAGGAGCTTATGATCATTTTATTCCACCTATTGTTGATGCTCTCTTAAGAAGTGAATTTGTTACTTCTTATACTCCTTATCAAGCGGAGGTTTCTCAGGGAACTTTAAAAATAATATGGGATTTTCAGTCTCTTATATGTGAGATATTTGGGCAGGAGGTAAGTAATTCCTCGCATTATGACGGTGCCACTGCAACAGCAGAGGCTATCCTCATGGCTAAAAGAATCTACCAAAAAATCGATCCCAAAGCTAATAAAATTATTGTTTCTAATTCCTTGCATCCTTCTTACATTGAAGTTATTAAAACCTATACCGAAGTCTGGAATATTGAAAAAGTATTTGTAGATTTTGATAAACAAGGAAAAGTTGATTTAGAAGCGTTAGAAAAAAAATTAAGTGAAGATGTTTTTGCTGTTGTTATTCAAAATCCTAACTTTTGGGGAGTTATAGAAGATAAAGTAGATGAAATAAAAAAAATTATTGGAGAAAAATTTTTAATATTGGTTGTGATGAATCCTTTTGTATATTTTTTATTTGATCCTCCGAAGGTTGATATAGTTGCTGCTAATCTTCAACCTTTTGGTATTCCTCTTAGTTTTGGTGGTCCTTATTTGGGTGTCATAGCTTCTTCAATGAAATACATAAGAGAAATGCCGGGAAGAATAATAGGTAAAACAGTTGATAAAGAAGGTAAAGAAGCTTATACTATGATTCTTCAAACCAGAGAGCAACATATAAGAAGAGAAAAAGCTACTAGTAATATATGTACTAATCAAGGATTGATGGCTATAAGAAATACTATATATTTAATGGCAATGGGAAAAACTAATCTAATAAAAGTAGCACAAAAAAATTATACTAACATAAGGTTTTTTGCTGAGCAATTTTCTCACATCGGAAAGATGTTGTTCAATGACGTTTTTAATGAATCGCTCTTCCATATACCTAACTATGAAAAAATTTATAATCTCTTCAAAAGTAAAGGTGTAATCTTAGGAATTTCGTTAGATAAATTAAATATTAATCCTTATCAATTAGAGAATCTAAAAAAAATAGGTATAGGTAATAATTTGCAAGAACTAGTTCTTATATGTACCACTGAAAAGATTTCTAAAAAGTATATTCGAACTATTTGTCAAAGTGTTCAAAATTATGATTTCTCAAAAAGCTATTTTCATTAAAGGATTAGATATAAAGGAGTTAAATTTTTTTTTGTCTGATTTTTTTGGGTTTTCTCGGGAATCCTTAAATTTCAGGACCAAGCAAGTATTAAAATGGATTTACGCTAAATACGAGGATAATCCAGAAAATTTTACTGATATTTCAAAGGAATTTAGAAAGAAATTAAAAGAGAATTTTTGTTTTAGAAGTTTGGATTTGGTTGAATATAAAATTTCTTGTAAAGGTGATTCAATTAAGTTTGCTTTTAAGACTTTTGACGAGGAGATAGTTGAAAGTGTTTTAATGAAGCATCCTGATAGGTATACCGTATGTGTATCTTCGCAGGTAGGGTGTAACGTAGGATGTGTATTTTGTGCCTCTGGAATGTTTGGATTAAAAAGGAATCTCGAAGTTTATGAAATAGTGGATCAACTGTTTTTGATACAAAAATTTGTTTGGGAAAAAGAAAATAAAAGAGTATCTAATGTTGTTTTTATGGGTATGGGTGAGCCTTTGATTAATTACAAAAATGTTTTGAAAACTATAGAGATTTTTACTTCGGATTGGGGATTTGCTATAAGTAAAAGAAATATAACTTTATCTACTTCTGGAATAGTACCTAAGATTTATGAGCTTGCTAATGAACAACTAAGAGTTAAGCTTGCTTTGTCTTTACATTCTCCTTTTCAGGAGGAAAGAGAAAAAATTATTCCTACTGCAAAGGTTTATAAAATTGAAGATTTATTAAAAGCTCTTGAGTATTACTATTTAAAAACAAAGAGAAGGGTGACTGTAGAGTATATTCTTTTGGAAGGAGTTAATGACAGCCCCCAACATGCTCAGGAATTAGTAAAACTTTTAAAAAAATACGATATGAAGGTATGGGTTAATTTGATACCTTATAATAGTATAGGTGATGTTTATTTTGAAGGTAAATTGCTAAAAGAACCGTCACTGGAGGTTATAGAAAGGTTTGAAAATATTGTTAAAAAGCATTTTGAAGTAAGCGTAAGATGGAGCTTAGGTAGGGATATAGATGGTGCTTGCGGACAATTAAGAAGAAGAATTAAAACATTGTAAAATATAAAATTTTCTATTTGAGTTTATTGATGCCAATGAATTTATCATAAAAACAGTTTAGTTTACATTTTTTTTACAAAATTTGCAAAAATTTTAAAATTTATCCTCTTGACTTTTTAATTTTTTTTATTATATATATTAAGAGGGAGGTAAAATATGAAAAAAATAAAGAACAAAAAAGGATTATCTATTTCAGAGGTTTTAACTGCTTTTGCTTTGTTTATTATTGCTATTTTTTCAGTAATTTATCTTTATTATAGTGTTATGAGAATAAATACTAATTCTTCATTAGCTGAGGCAGCTATGCAAAATCTGGATGTAGTTTATTCTTATATAAAAAATAATCAAGGAATAGTATTTCGAGATACAATTCAGGCTACTACAAATGACTATTTCTTAGTAACAGACAGTAACTTAATTCAATCTACTCCGAGATTGAATGCACCTAATAATTTTGTCCCTTTAAATTCCTCTCCCTTAAATAATTTATCTTTTGTCAAACCAACTGTTTTCCAAAGGAATATAAGAGTAGAAACTTTGTGGAACAGAGAAGGAAGAGGAAATTTAACGCAATTGGGTTACCATAGAGTAGCAGTTTATACAATAACCATTAGATGGAGAGATAAGAATACTTTTAGAACTGTTAGCAAAACATTTGTTTTATCAAGAGATGAGGTGAATCCATAATGAAAAATGAAAAAGGATATAAAAATAATAAATGTCAAGGTTTTACTTTAGTTGAAGTATTGCTAGCGATTGCGTTACTAGGAATTGTATCCTTAATTGCTGTCTATATATTTTTATTCTTAAACAGGCTTTATAGAGTTCAATTTGCTAAAGCTGAAGAGTTAGAGAGAATTTCTAGGATTGGTAGAGATTTACCTATTTTGATTGCATCAGTTAGAGTTCCTGGTACAGGATTAGCACCATATATACTTGTCCCTCAAACAATAGGAAATAGAAATTTTGATAGCACTCCTGGATACATAAGAGAAGTTGTTTTTTGGAGGGTTAATAGAAATCTGTTTAATCCTTTAAGTCCAAATATTAATCAGTTTGAGGAATGGAGAATAGGTTTTAGAAGTCCTTCTCCTAATACTGAACCTTGGAATGATGGTTTTATAGATATCTTCCCTTCTATGAGCCCTAATGATAGGGTAACATTTGAAGGAGTAGAAAATGTAACTTTTAATATATTTAATTCAGGTCAGCTAAGTAATAGAGGTGATTCATTACAAATCAGTATCTCAGTTTTTGAAAGAAAGTTTACAAGAAGGGTTCAAACATCATACATAATCTCAGGAAGATAAAAAGGGAGGTGATTGAAAATATAAAAATCAAGACTTAATCTAAAAAACTTAAAGATAGAAAGGAGGTGAGTGAATATGATTATAAAAGGATCATCAAAAAAAGCTTTTGCATTAATATATATAATGCTTGTAATTTTTATAATATTTATGCTAGCAATAGCTTTGGTTAATATAGTAGAGAAAACAGGAGGATTTACTAATTCTAAACTAAGAATGGCTCAAAGATGGGAAGCTCTAAATGTAGGAACTGCTTTGGGTTTAAGCTATCTTTCCCATTTAATAAATTCATCGCCTAGTATTCTACCTAATAGTAATAGATTAATTAATGATGGTTATGGTTCCAGAAATGGTAGAGTGATTAATAACTTTTCCAGAAATTTAGGTATTAGGGTCTACATTTTTGATATGGATGTTGTTGATTATTATTGGTCTGGAGGAAGAAATTTAAATACTTTAATAAGTGATTTACGTAATGGTGGAGTTAATCAAGTTATAAATCGCGATAATAATAGTGGTCCCGAAGGAGCTCCTTACTTGATTCTTACGGAAGTAACTAATACTTTTCGTTCAACAAATAGTAGAATTTATCAATTAGCTATTGTTGATCTTGAAAATTTTAATAGATTTGCCTACTTTACTAACGTGGAGCTAACCCCTACTAACGAGCAAATATGGTTTCTAGCGGGACTTGATTCACTTACCGGTCCTGTTCATACAAATGGCCAAACAGTAAGAATTTTTCCATATGGAAACTTTTATAATCAAAATCCTCCGGGACCATTTTTATTTAATGGTCCATTTTCCTTTGGTGGACCTGGAAATATTGTAAATACAGAAGCTCCAGGATTTAGACTTGGTAACAATTCTTATGGAAATCCTACTAATTTTTATAACAGGACATTTGCTAATGGAATGGAAGGAGTTAGAGCAAATGCACCTGAAGTAAAACTTCCTCCTGATGATCCTAATGACCCAAAAAATACCTTAAGGCAGGTGTGGCCCGATTTAATAGGTAACGGTGGAGCAGGAGCACCTACTTCTCAAAGAGGAATATTTGTTAGCGTAAGGGATGGAAAAATAGAATCAGGATTATACATAAGAGATACTGATACACTTAATATACTTCATTCATTGGATCTTGGAGTAGCTCAACAAAACGGTCAAGTATTCCCAAAATATACATTCCAATTT
>JBKBIY010000079.1:0-5627 GCA_046294045.1 bacterium
AAAAAATATGGAATAAGTAGAGAGTATCAAGATGAATTAGCTTTTAATTCTCATAAAAGAGCAATAGATTTTTGGAATATTCAACCTTCTAATTTTATAAAATCTCCACAAAAAGATATCGATGAGAATATAAGAACAGATATTGATAAAGGTAAACTAAGTAGTTTAAAACCAGTAGCTGGAGATGTTACTGCTGGTAATGCTTCTGCCTTAGCAGATGGTGCTGCTGCTTTATTAATGGTATCCGAAAAAGCTTTGAAAAAATATAATTTAAAGCCATTAGCTAGGGTTATAGGTTTTGCTGAAAGCTTTGATGAACCCTCCAATTTTCCTGTTGCACCTTCTTTATCTACCAAATCTCTGTTAAAAAAATATTCAATAAACAAGGATGAAATAGATTTATGGGAGATAAACGAAGCTTTTGCTTGTGTACTTGCTGCTAACATGAAAATTTTAGAATTGGATTATTCGAGAACGAATATATTTGGTGGAGCTGTTGCTTTTGGACATCCTATAGGAGCTACAGGAGCAAGGCTTGTTATACAAACTATTATTGGCCTTGAAAAGTATAACTATAAAAAAGCAGTGGTAATGGTTTGCGCAGGTAGCGGAGGAGGATACTCAGTACTAATAGAAAAAATTTAAATAAACTAAAGTTATGAAAAATACCTCTACTAATTTCGAAATACTAATAAGTCAATTAAAGGAAGTTTTTTTTGCTAGAAGTGAAGTATTTTATTTAATTTTTTCATGTTTTTTAGCAAGAGGACATATATTGATTGAAGATGTACCAGGGGTAGGAAAAACTACTCTAGCTAAAATAATAGCTAATTCAATGAATTTAAAATTTAAAAGAATCCAAGGAACACCAGATTTATTACCAACAGATATTACCGGTTTGTCGGTATATAATCCTAAAACTATGGAATTTGATTTCAAACCAGGGCCTGTTTTTACAAATATCCTACTTATTGATGAAATAAATAGGATACCTCCCAAATCTCAGAGTGCTCTTTTGGAAGTTATGGAAGAAAGGCAAGCTACTATAGATGGAAAAACTTATGTTTTACCTATACCTTTCTTTGTTATCGCTACAGAGAATCCTATAGAAATGGCAGGTTCTTATCCCTTGGTAGAAGCTCAACTTGATAGATTCCTTATGAAAATATCTCTAGGTTACCCTCAAAAAGAGCAACTTAAAAAAATTATTGATATTTATTTATGGAAAAATGGAAATATAGAATTTGAAAAAAAGCTTGAGATTGAAGATATAACCTTAGCTTTTGAGGAAGTAAAAAAAGTATATATCGATGATAAAGTTAAAGAATATTGTATAGATCTGTTTGATTACATTCATGGGGATGGTAGGGTGTATTTAGCCCCTAGTCCAAGGGCTTTACTTCATGTTTTTAGAACCGCTTCTTCATACGCTTACTTAAACAAAAGAAACTTTGTTATACCTGATGATGTAAAAACTGTTTTTCCCTTTGTTTTAGCTCATAGAATTATTCTTAAATCTTCCTCAGATTATAAAGACAATTATTTATATTTACAAGAAATCTTAAAAAAAGTAGAAGTTCCGAAAGTTTAATGAAATAAAGTAAAGGAGGTAAATATGGATATTAACACTTTAACGTTAGATCAATTACTTAAAATAGCAGTAGAAAGAAATGCTAGTGATTTACACATAACGGCAGGATTACCTCCTATGCTTAGAATTGATGGTAAACTAATACCTACGGAGTTTCCTAGATTAAAACCGGAGGATACCAGAAGGCTTATATACGCTATTTTAAATGATAAGCAAAGAGAGAAATTTGAAAGAGAAATGGAATTAGATACTTCGTATGGTATACCGGGTTATGGTAGATTTAGGCTGAATGTTTTTAGGCAAAGAGGAGCAGTCTCGGCAGCTTTTAGAACAATACCTAACGTTATAAGAAGCCCCGAAGAATTAGGATTACCTGAAATAGTTTATGAATTAGCTAAAAAAAGAAATGGTTTGATTTTAATTACTGGACCTACTGGTGTTGGTAAATCCACCACCTTAGCCGCTATAGTCGACGTCATAAACTCCACAAGAACTGAACATATTTTAACAATTGAAGATCCTATAGAATACATTCATACTCATAAGAAATCTATGGTTAATCAGAGGGAGTTAGGAGTAGATACGTATTCCTTTGCAGCTGCTTTGAAATCTGCTTTAAGAGAAGATCCGGATGTAATACTTGTAGGTGAGATGAGGGATTTGGAAACAATTAGTGGTGCTCTTACAGCCGCAGAAACGGGACATCTTATACTTTCTACATTGCATACTTCAGACGCTCCTCAAACCATTGATAGAATTATTGATGTTTTTCCTCCACATCAACAACAACAAGTAAGAATTCAATTAGCTTCGGTATTGGAAGCTATAATTTGTCAGCAACTAATTCCCGCTGCTACAGGTCAAGGAAGATATTTAGCTTGTGAAATATTAATAGGTACAGCTGCAGTAAAAAATATAATAAGAGAAGGAAAAGTACATCAACTAAAAGCTATAATGCAAACCTCAAGGCAATACGGCATGCAAACAATGGATCAAGCAATATTTGAACTATATAAAGAAGGTAAAATTAGTGCAGAAGAAGCAATTTCAAGAAGTTCAAATCCTCAGGAAATGAAAGCAAGAATAGGAGGAGGCTCAGTAGCCTAAAACTTAGCACTTTAATTAATTTAATTAATGAAATTCATTCACTTAGCTGACCTTCATCTAGGTAAAAAAATTAAAACCTTAAGAGGGGATATTGAACTCAATTTCCATAATCCCCTTAAACAAATAAAAGAAATAATAAAAGAATATAAGCCCAACTTTTTGTTCGTAAGCGGGGATATTTTTCATCATAAAAACCCTTCTCAAGAAGCCGAAGAATTATTTATAGATTTTCTCCTAAATTCCCATAAACATGTTGATTATACTTTTGTAATTTCAGGAAACCACGATAGCTCAAAAAAACTCTCTAACATTGCACTTTTTAACAAATACATAAACGAATTTACTTCTAAAAAAGTTTTTGTCTATACCGATCAGGATTTAAGAGAAGACATATTTAACAACAAATTACTCCCTTTATCAACGGACAAAGTAGATGTAATAATGATACCTTTTTTGGAGTATAGAACGGCTTTAAATGCTTTTTATAACCAAAATGTACCTAAGGAATTTGCATACTCATTTATTCATAGAGGCATATTAACAAAATACTTAGAAAATTCCAAAGCTCCCGTAAAAATTGTATTAGCCCATATGTATATAGAAAATTCTGTTCTGTCCGGAAATGAATCAAAAAACTATATAAATACGATTTATCATGTTAAAGAAGGTGATTTAGATAGTAAAGTTACTTATTACGCCTTGGGTCATGTTCATAAATACCAAAAAGTAGGATCAAGCAATATTTATTACTCTGGTTCAATTATACCTCTTGATTTTGGTGAAGATTTCCCTCACGGTATAATCCTTGCAAATATACAAAATAACTTTCCAAAAGTCGAATTTTGTAAACTCAATTACAAAGAATTCATTACCATAAAACAAAATCCTTTACTATTCGAAGAAATAGAGAAAAATAAAGATAAATTTGTAAAAGTAATTTACAAAGATTTAAGCGCTGAAGATACTGATAAGTTACTTAATTTTGAAAATGTTATAAAAATTCAAAAAGAAGAGCAAAGAATGGAAAATATCACAAGCTCAAAAAGTGAATCTTCTATTAATGATCCCTTTAATATTATTCAGATGTATGAAAATTTTTATGAATTTGAAAGAAAAGAAAAAGTCAATCCTTCCGTATTAGAAAAATTAACAAAAATTGAACAAGAAATTACCACAGAAGAAGTTTTTTAAAATTTAAAGTTTAAAATTTAAAAAAAGTTTAAAATTTAAAATTTAGAACTAAAATCCTTAGCAAAATCTAGTAAATAATTATCTAGTAAATAATTTTTATTCCTTCCTTAGGATCTAAAAAAACCTTACTAATTTCTCCTCTGGGTGTTTTATGCTTTAGAGTTGCATCAAATGTTGGGCAATATATCCAGTAAGAATTTTGTGATTCATTTTGAATATATCGGTATTCTAAGTGAGATGTCGGACATTCTAGTTTTGTAGTATAATAAGGCTTAAGTGGGGAAGAGTCATTTATAGTAAAGGTGCCAACTGGATAAAGATCTCTGTTATCAATTGCATAGTTTTCAACGATTGTGGAAGCACTTTTTAAGTTTGATTGGCAAGCACTAAGTTTAGCCTCGTTCCTTACTAACACAAAATTAGGAATTAAAACTAAAGTAAGTATAGAAATAATAGCTACTACTATCATTAATTCAAGTAAAGTAAATCCTAATTGTTTTTTTATCATAAAAATTCACCGCTTTATTTCAGTTTTTTTCCATATATTAAGTGGGCGTTTTTTTAAAAAATGTTACCTTTTTGTTAAAATTCTATTAAAATTTTATTAAAACCTTTATTACTATTGCCATGTAAAGTAGTATGAAAATGAAAGGAAGGAAAAAGAATTTTTTGTAGTAAGGTTCGAATTTAAGGGTGATATGGTGGTCACCTTTTGGTAATATTATACCTGAAACATATCCGTTGGTTTCTAATACAGGAATTTCTTGGTTACCTATATAAGCTTTCCATCCATTAAAGTAAGCACTGTTTATAACTAGGAAAGATATTTCTTGAGAAGAAGCATTTAGTTCAATAGTATCAGCTTTTTCAAAGAATTTCAGATCTTTTATTATTGGTTGAGAAAAGGTGGTTTTTTCTATATCAGATTTTAAAATACCCAATTTTTTATATTGTTCTATTTTAGGTAGTTGATCTTTAAGGATTACGGCTGTTTTGAATGGATCAAATTCAAGTTTATATAATTTTTCCGTAAAGTTATCTAAGTTTTGAGCGATTTGTATATTTTTTACTGCAAAAATTTTTCCTAGGCTTTGCTCATTTTTCCAGACTTGGTAAATAGGCTGAAGCCTTCCCTTTCGTTGATATAATAACTTCCAAGGTTTAATTCCACTGTAAGAAATCACTTCATCAGAAAAAGACGATACGATTTCTACCCTCTTTATTTTTATATTTCTCAGCTTTGAATAGGATACAATTTCTATTCTTGAATTATAAGCAAAAGTCATAAAAGGTATTATTAACAAATTACTTTCATTTTCAAGATATAGTTGATTAAGTTCATAGTAATCACTATTATTGTGGTATACTATCAACTTTAAATATTCCGGCATATTATAAAAAGCTTTTTTCATTTTTTGGATTTTTGATAGTTTTGGTTTTTCTAACTCTATAAACATTAAATGATAGTTATAGTAATTCTTAAGTTGTATAGTGTAAGGTGTAGTTATACTGGTAGAAGAAAAAGTTTTTAATGGTTTAAAATCTTTAAATTTTACTATATATTGCGAATTTAAGTATTTTTCAAGAAAGTTTTCATTTTTTCCATTTTCAAAAGCAATGTAATCTATACCATACACTGAAGGAAATAAGGGATTTTTAAGGTAATAAATTAAATCAAAATGACTTTCAGAACCAGAACCTACCCCGTTAAAAATATTTGAATATTTCTTTGACAAGA
>JBKBIY010000007.1:0-20622 GCA_046294045.1 bacterium
ATCAACTTTTATAATTAATACCAACCACAATAAAAATGAAATTTTTGAAAAAATAACACTTGATAAAATAACCGTAATCATTGGTAATAAAGCTTTTGTAAAAGAGAATTTAAATAATGATTTTGATTTATCTGAAGATTTTGACAGTTTTGCATTGGTAAAAACTAACGATAAAATATTAGTTTTAATCGGCATACGGTATTTGGAAGAATTAAATAAAGGAATAGAGGAAATTTTGAATATGATAAAAAATCAGGGTAAAGAGGTATACATTTTAACGGGGGCATCTAAAAAGTCAGCTTTAAAAATAAGTGAGTACTTAAAAATTGATCCATCAAAAGTTATTTATTTAGCAAACGCTCTTAAAAAAACCGAGGTAATTGATAATATTAAATCAAAAGGGTTAACCGTTTTTATTGGAGATGGACTAAACGATAGCTTAGTTATGAATACTGCAGATGTTGGAATTTCCTTTGAATACGGTAGTGACTTAACCCAAAACTCCGCTCATATCATACTTAAAGACATTTCACAATTAAAAGATTTAATCATCATTTCAAAGGAAGTTTTTAGGAAACTAAAATTCAATTTGTTTTGGGTTTTCGGATATAATGTTTTATTAGTACCTGTTGCTATGGGAATTTTTGCTAAATGGGGAATAACCGTAAACCCTATTATAGCAGCAATTGCTATGATACTTAGCGACTTTAGCCTGCTATTCTTTAACCTTACCAACATTTTACCAGCTTACGAATATAAAAGAAATTACTCAAAGTAAAATTGGGCACTAATTTATAAAAACTAATTATTTTATCTCAAGTTGTGAGTATTCAAAAAAAGCTTTAGGAAAAAAATTTAGAGAAGAAGTAGTGAAATCAAAGTTCTTAAAAAACTAAAATTCAATTACTGAAAACTTTTCTTAGTTGAAAACTTTTCTTAGTTGAAAAATTCTTAGTTGAAAAATTATTAATTGAAAAATTCTTAGTTATAAACTTTCTCTGTTATAAACTTTCTTTAGAAAATTTCTTACATATCTTATTAACTGATTGTTTGTTCTTATTTTTTCAAAAAAGTACAAGTATTTAATTTTTTTCGTAATTGTGTTGTACAAATCTATGGAAAGTTCTTTTCCGAAATAGTACAAGCTTATGGAATTTAGAAAAGAAAAACTAAATTTTAAAGGTTTAATAAAAGTTTTTTTAAATAGCTTCTTTAAGGTAAATTTGAGGTTTAAGGAGTTCGTTTTGTAAAGAAGAAAAATCAAAGGAATAATAAATTCCACTTCTTGATAATAGGCAACTTGCTCGGCATAAATATTTTTTAAATCTTTGGACTTTATTTTTGGATTAGGTTTTATTTTAGGTGAATTTTCTTTTGAAAAAACAAATTCCCATAACTTTGACAGCTTAAAAGTGTCTTTTGAAAGTAAATTAAAATATTTTGGATTATTAATAAATCCTTTGGCTAGTAAAAATGAGAAAATAACTTTGTTTTTGTCGTATTCTTTTTTTATTTTATTTTTTTGGTTCTTAAAAAATTTTTCAAAACTTTTTATTGATTTTCTTAAAATTTTCAAATCTCTAAGTAGTTTTTGGTAATCTTCGAATTCTTCAACCAATATTTGTTTTATATTTATGGGATCAAAGCTAAGAAAAAAGAAGTTTTCATAAATTTTATCAAATTTTTCTTCGATATTTATTTTTTTTATTTCGTTAAAAATTCTATTAATGGATAGTGCTTGGACAAATTTGATGGAGGAAAGGAGTGTATCAAAAGTATATTTTTCTAATTCAAGATTAAATCTTACTTTATATCTAAGTATTCTATATATTCTGGTGGGATCATCTTTAAAAGAGTTAGGATGAAGAATTTTTGCCTTTAAGTTTATTAAATCTTGATAACCTCCTGTTTTATCTATTATTTCCATCATTAAATCCGGATGTTTTTTTAGACGTTTAAATAATAAAGTGTTAATTGTTAAGTCTCTTCTCAAGATGTCTTCTATTATGTTTTGTGTGGGTTTAACTACCGGTAAGGAGGCTGCAAAAGGATATGATTCTTTTCTTGCAGTTATTAAATCCAAAATCAAACCGTCTTTAAAAATTATTTTGCCTGTTGAAAATCTTTGGTGAAAATATTTCTCTTTAATGAAGTCTTTAAATTTGTCACATAAAACTAAGAATAGGTATGTAATTGGATTAAAAAAAACTATGTCAATTTCTAAAGTTTTTAGTTTTTTTTTATAGAAGAAGAAATCTCGAGGTATACCACCTACAAATCCCCATTCAAAATTTCCTAAGTTTTCAATATTTTCTAAATTTTCAATAACTTCAATAATACGCTTTATCTTTTTTAAAGTTTTATAATGAAAAATGTTTTCTAAAAGTATCATGGTTTAATTTGAATGATCTTTTAGTTTAGATAAATTTCCATTTTAGGGTAGTAGAGAAAAAATTTGGTTTTTTGGCTACTGGTATATATGAAATTTTTTAAAAGTAGTATTTTCTTGTTTTTTATAAATGTTTCGTTGCTGTATATGTAAGTAAGAAAGAAATTGTTTTTCTCATCTTTTGTATATAAAATTATTTTTATATTTTTGGTTTTACCATTTTGAAGATTTGTATATATTTCGGCATAAGGAAGGAAAACACGAGCTAAGTTTTTCCCAAAATTTTTGTAAATTTCTAATTTTTCAGAGTATATGTAATTTGAATAAAAAGGGTTTTCCAATTTTTTTACTTTAGCAAAAAAATTTGTTTGATCATAATTCTTCCAAGTTACAATTTCTACATTGTAAAGGGTAATTTTAAATTTTCTACTTTTAAGTTTTTCTTCAATGTTTTCTATATGTTCAATGTTTTCATTTTGAGCTAAAAGCAGTATTAAAACAAAAAAAAGAAATGTAGTTAACAAAGCTATTAAGGGATTATTAAAAAGGTTTTTAAAGGTTTCCAATTTTGGATTTATTTTAACTTATTTTTATTGATAAATGTAGTAATCTCTATCTATTATTTCGTTATTTTCATCTGTTATAAGTATTTCGTATTCTCCTTTTGTTTTAATATCGGGTAAAATTAGTTTGTCATTTTTTACTAATTCTTGGAAATTATATATTTTTTCAATGTTTCCTTGTTTTATGAGTATTTTGTACTTAGAAGTATCTTGTTTTTGATTTAGAGGGTTGATGAGTTTTATATTAAAAATAAGTTTATCATTTTCCTTTTGTGGGTTGAATATAGCTAAAGTTGGTTCTAGTGGTTTGTTGTCTTGATCTAATGGTTCAAATATTGCTTTAGGGAATTCTACATCGTATCCTGCTTTAAGGGCAAATTTAAGAGAGTTAATCATTAATTGTCTGTGTTTTCTTGCAAAATATTGGTCATTGCCGGAATCCCAGTCAGTACCGTACCACCAAAACCAATCTGAACCTTCTGCAGCAAAAAGTGTATGCCAGGCTTTAAAAAGATAGTACTTTTCTCTATCAATTTTTGAAGGTTCTTCTATCAAATTTTGGTTAATTTCTTTTATATATGGGATTTTTATAAATTCTTGTCTTAGTTTATTAAGTAAATACCAGCCTTTATTTTCGGAATCTTCTCCTATCCAAGTTGTAAGATCACCATATACCCATGATCCTGTGGCCAAAGGTTCGAGTTCCCACTGCTGATCTATGGGCTTGATTTTTACAATGTATTCTTTAGGGGTCATGGTTTTTATTTTATCATCTTTTTGTAGCAAATCGTAAAGTGCGATAAGAAAATCTTTACCATCATTTTGATAGTAAGTCCATACATTTTCTCCATCACAGGTATTCGTAATATATATTGGTTCGTTTTCTGGTACACCGTTGTAGTGTTTTTGAGATTTTAGGAATTGAATGAAATCCTTTGCTGCATCGTAGCCATCTTGTTTACCTCTATAGTACCCATAATCCCATCCAATTTTATCATGAATGGATCTTGGTACAACGCTAATGGCATCGTTATTAAGGTTATCAATAAATTCCGTATCTACATCAACTCTGTAGGGTTGGAGGACGTCACCTGCGAACCCGGATTTTAGTACCACTTCGTGGCCGGTAGCAAACCATTTTATTCCATTTTTAACGAAGTGTTTTATGATATTTTCTCCAACTGCTCCCTCCCCGGGCCACATTCCTACCGGATATTTCCCAAATAGTTTTTTATAGTATTCCACTGCCATTTTTACTTGAACATCAGCATCTTCGGGATAACTGAATTTAGGAGGTAGGGGTACGTTGGGAGATTGCTCTTTTGCTGAATCACTGTTATCAATTAAAGGTAAAATAGGATGATAAAAAGGTGTTGTGGTTACCTCTATTTGCCCCCTGTTTTGCAAATGTCTATGAATAGGTATAACAAATTTCATTATTTTATAAGTTTCTAAAATTATATTTTTAGCGTCTTCTTCTGTAAAGTTTTCTCCTCTTAAACCTTTTTGATAGATATCTTTTATTTTGGTTACTTTGTCCTTTATTATTTTACCATTTTGGTCTTCTCCTATTAGTTCGGTATCTTTGGTTAGGAAATCAGGATCAAACCATACTAAATGAAACCAAACTTTTAGATTGAGATATTCTTGATTTGTTAGATTTTGACCGTTTTTTACTTTTTCAAAGAGTTTTTTATAGGAAGGGTATTTAAATATTTGTGATTCATAGTGTGCATCAAAAAATCTTTGTTTTGCAAAGTTTTTATCTTCTTGTGTCCATTGATCAACGGGTTTAAATAATAAATCAAGTGCTTTATCAAGTTTACCTAGAGGAAAGGCGGAATCTTTTTTATAGTTTGGGCTATTTTCGTCTGCGTAATCTTTAAGTTTGTTTACATAATCTTCAATTTGTATTAATAAGGAAGGGGTTAAATTTATTGTTAATTTTACTTTAGGAAAGTTAAGTAATATCGCTGCCATGTCGTAATAATCTTTGGTAGAGTGAAGTCTTACCCATGGGGCGGTATAAGTATCCTTTATAGGATCCTTATACAAGGGCTGATGTTGATGCCAAAGAATGTTTAAATAGATAGGATCCATCTTACCACCCCCATATATTTTATTCTTCTGCTTTTTAATTAAATCCTAATTAAGAAAAATGGGGAAGTTTTGTTAATTATTTGTTAAAATTAGTTTTTAAATCTTGAATTTTTTGACGAATCTTAGCTTTCAGGTTTATGTCTTGAATAAGATCGAAAGCTTTTTGGTAATATTGCATTGCTTTTTTCTTATCAAGATATGTGTATATATCTCCTGCTAGTTCATAGTAAGAAGGATCTTCTAATTGTTTTAAAGCTAAGTTTATATAATTTTTAGCTTCAAAAAAGTTTTTTTCTTGAAAGTATATATACGCTAATCTATAGAGTATTAAGTGTTTAGTAGGGATTCTTTTTACTACGTGTAAATATAATTCTTTAGCTTTTTGTAAATTTGATTCATCAAAAAAGATATTTCCTAATTTTTCAAAATAGTAAGGATCTGCTTTAGGGTATAGGTTTATTATTTTTTCTAGTATTTCTTTTTGTTTTTGTTTATCAGTTGTGTATTCGCTTTGAATTGCTAAAGATTCAAGTGAATTGTAGTTAGGTAAAATATTTTCTATGATATTTTTAATTTCATTTTCAAGATTCAGGGTTTGATAGATTTCTATAAGTGTTATATATATTGCCGGTTGATTTTCGGATGGTATCTGAGGTATGTATTCTATTAGGGTTTGTATATCTTTTGTAGCTTCTTGAAACGTAAACGTGGAGTATAAAATTTTATCTTTTATTAACTGAGTTTTTATGTTTATTTTAGTTTGCAGATTTGTTTCGTATAAGTAAGAAAGATTAAGATTTTTAAAATATTCTTGTAAGGAACCTTGTATTAAATTTACTTGTGATAATTTATATAATATTCTTGAGAATATGGATTTTGAAATAGTATTTTGAGGGTTTAGGTAGGTTAATGTTTCTTGATAAATTTTTTCAGAATTATTAATATCTCCTAATGTAAAGAGAGTATCTGCTAATTTTTCATTAATAAAGGGATTTTTGTAACCTTTGTTTAGGATATTTTTTTTAAGGAAATCTAGTAAAATTTCTGATTGATTATTTTCTAAGGCGTAGTTTGCAATTTTTTCAAGAGTTGTAGAGAATTCAGGATTATTATTAACGTAGTAATTTTCAAGTTTTGTTAGTAAAATGTTTAATTCATTTATGTTTGCTTTTACTGGGATGTATAGTAGTGATAGAAAAAGCGAAAATAAAAATGTAAAAATAATTTGTTTTTTAATCATTTTTTTCTCCTTATTTTATTTCTGGATAAACTGCTATTTTTTCTCCAGGCAAAGCTTTTCTGTTTCTTATTTTTATCTTTTGGATTATATTAGGTGGTATTTCTATAACATCTGCTGGTAATTTAGGATCTCTTCTTATTTGAGCGCTAATATTGCCTTCAAGTCCTTCGATTTTTAGTAAGAATGAATTTGTACCTAATGATGAATACCAGAACTCTATTATCTCTGTAGAAATAGTTATATTTCCTCCGAAAATGCCTTTTGATTCCCTTATTTCCATTTCTTTAACTAGTGAGTGTTTAAAATCATTTTCTTTAAGTTTTTCTTCTAATTCTTTGTTATCTATTCCTAAGACATTTACTATAAATTTTGAATTATTTTTTATTCTTTCTAAAATTACTTCGTTGTAGTAAAAGGATGAGATGATTAAGTTATTATTATTAACGATATCTGGTCTTAAGAATAGGTTTCCTGATTTTACTAGCATTTGAAATGATTCAATTTGAAAATTTAGTTCTAGGATTCCTGTAATGTTTTTTTTGATTAACTTTGTTAATAAAGATTCCCAATCTTTAGTGTTATTAACTACATAGTTCATTACTTGGTTTTCAAAAAAATGAAAGCCTCTAAGTATGGTACTGAAACCTGGTGGGAGTACATAAACTACTGCTTTCATTTCTTCTTCAATCCTGTATTTAAATATTAGGGGGGAGATTTCAGTAGGCTCATCTGTAACGTCTACATAACTTACCACTACTCCCTCATCAATTAAAATAATAAAACTTTGTTTAGAATCCTTTACTTCTATATATCCGCTATATTTGTATTTAGATAAGTTTTCTATTAAAACAAATAATTCAAGGATATTATAATTTGAGTTATTTATATCTCGGGTTAAAGAAAATAATTTTAAGGGTAAACTTTTTAGCATCTGTTTTATATTCTGGGCAATTTTTCTATGTTGGAAATAAGGTTTTTAGATAAAGTTAATATTTCTTCAAATGGTAGATTTTTTTTGCTGTAATAAAGGTAGATTTTATTTGATAATTCTGAGATTTGTTGTAAAACTTGGAAAAATTTTTGTTCTTCTAAGTCTGTCCATTTTGGTGTTTGGATTTCCTGAGGTTCAAAAAGAGTATTGTATATTTGAGATAAACTGTCTTGTACTTCATTTATTAGATTTTCATCTTTTGTTTGAAGATATTCCTTTATTCTTTGTAGGTTAAGATTTACTATTTCTTTTACTTTACTTAAAGATGGATTGGAAGTTTGTAATGATCTTACTTCATAATCTAATGCTAGAAGATAATTTAGTATTAAGTTATTAAGAGTTAAAATTTGCGAAGTAATTTGACTATAGTTTTTTAGTTTTATATTTTCTCTTATTGAAAGTATTAAATTTTCAATTTCTTTTGAAAATTTATTTGAATCTGAATTCATTTTTCTGAGTTCATTTTATCGCCTCGAATTTTAATCTCACCTAATTCCCTTATTCTTTGAAAAATTTTTTTTTCCTTTCAATGAAAGTAAAAAAAATAGAAATAGGAAGGGATTAATACAATAATTACAAAACTATATTATCGTGAAAAAGAAAAAATATAAAAAATCCGAAAAAACTAAAAAAAATCTATCCTCAAATGAACATAAATCTATTTATAAAAATTCTAATTCTGAACATTCTAATTCCGAAGAAGGAAGTATCCCCAAAAGCGGTACAAATTTCTTAAGATTATTATTTACCATCTTTATTTTGTTAGTTTTCTTTTCTTCTGTGATTGTTGTTTTCTTTAATACACGTGAAGATAGAGAAAAAATTATATATCAAGAATTAAAGAAAAATATTTCCCAAAGATTAAAAAGAGAAGGACCTTCTGTAGAAATATATAAAACCATTGCTGAAATATACAAAGAAAAAGATCCAAAACTTTATTATTTCTATCTTCAAGAATCCCTTTCCCTAGTTAAACCAAATGAAATTACTTATCATAGAGACTTAATTAAAAATCTTGTAAATTCAGCTTATCAAAATAACGAAAAAATTGATAAAATTTTAGAGTATCTTATACTTTTGTATAAAGCAACCAAACCCTCTAATCCTGAATATTTTGAAATTTTAGGTGCTATAGTTGAAATTTACGACAATACAGGTAATCACAAAAACTCTGAAAAAATTCTTAAAAATCTAGAACAAATATACTCTCAAAATCTACAAATAAAATATATCCTTTTAAACCATTATTACACAATTGGTGATCTTAAATCCTCTAAAGAAATTATTGATTATATAATAAATTCAAAGAGTTCCCAAAAAATACCCTATGATTTTATGGATATTTCTTTTTGTTATAATGTGTACTCAAATTTGTTGACTCCTGCCGAAGCGCTTGATAAAATAAAAATTTTATCATTAGCCTTAACTTCTAACGAAGTGAATAGTTTAGCATTATTTTTAGCTTATAGACCTGAATTAACCCTACAAGATTATAAAAAGTTTTTAGCTTATGTCTCATTGTATAGAAATGAAATAAAAACTGCTTTTGAACTTAATCCTTATGTAAATCTTGAATTAGGTAGGAAATTATGGAATTCTTCTCAAAGAACTATTGCAGAAATATATTTTTCAAAAGCTCTTAATACTACTGATCAAAGACTAAAAGAAGCTATTCAAGCGGAAATATACAAATTGAAAAACTCAAAATCCCAAGATGAAAGCTCTGATAACCAATTATCAAAGAAAAAAATAGATACTAAAAAAATTCTAGAGGAAATAAAATGAAGGACTTAAGTAAACTAAGAAATATAGGGATAGTTGCTCATATAGACGCCGGAAAAACTACTACCACTGAAAAAATATTGTACTATACTGGCAGAACTTACAAAATAGGAAGTGTTGACGAAGGAACAGCCGTAATGGATTTTATGGTACTCGAAAAAGAACATGGAATAACTATTCAAAGCGCAGCGACTTTCTTTAAATGGAAAGATTATGAGTTTAACTTAATAGATACACCTGGACATGTAGATTTTACAATAGAGGTGGAAAGAGCAATTAGGGTACTTGATGGTATAGTAGTAATACTTGATGCTTCAGCAGGTGTACAACCTCAAACAGAAACAGTTTATAGGCAAGCTTCTAGATATAACGTACCCGTGATATTTTTCGTTAATAAAATGGACAAATTAGGAGCCGATTTTGATTTCTCAATTAAATCAATAAAACAAAGATTATTAACAAATCCTATACCAATTCAGTGGCCCGTCGGTAAAGAAGAAGACTTTTTGTATGTTGTTGATCTAATCCAAATGAAATTAATAAAATGGATAAATGAGGATAAAAGTAAATACATTTATGAAGATCTAGATAATCCTACAGATTATGAAGAAGCTAGAACATTTATGTTAGAAGAGATAGCTTCTTTGGATGAAATTTTTATGGAGAAATACCTCTCTTTGGATTATACCATTGAGGATATAAAAACTGCTTTAAGAAGAATAACCATAAATGGTTTAGGTGGACCCGTGTTATGTGGTAGTTCTTTGAAAAATGTAGGTATTCAACCTTTATTAGATGCGGTTATAGATTTTCTTCCGTCTCCCTTAGATAAACCTTTTCAAAAATCTTTCGTTTTAAATGATTCCAAAGAAGAGCAAGTATTAATTGATTTAACAGAAAAGGATAAACGAATTCCTAGAGAAAAAGAGGAGCTTTTAGGAATTTGTTTCAAAGTTTCTTATTTTCCAGCAGTTGGTAAATTATGCTTTGTTAGAATATATAAAGGAAAAATTGAAGAAAATGATACCATTTATAATAGTACTAAGGGAGTTAAGGAAAGAGTTAATAAAATAGTTAAACTTCATGCTAATTATATGGAAGAGGTTAAATCTCTTGAAGCAGGTGAAATAGGCGCTTTATTAGGCTTAAAGAAAACCTCTACCGGTGATACCTTGTTATTCTCTGAAAAGAAATTATTTTTAGAAAGTATAAACGTACCTGAACCTGTCATATTTACAGCTATAGAGGCTTCTTCAAAAGCGGATGAAGATAAGCTTTTTAAGGTATTAGAAAGAATATCTGAAGAAGATCCCACTTTTAAATACAAAATCAATGAAGAAACTGGGCAAATAATAATCTCAGGAATGGGAGAATTACATCTTGATATAATCAAAGAAAGAATCCAAAGGGATTACAATTTAAAAATATATTCTGGTAAACCTCAGGTTGAATTTAAAGAAAGTATCCTTAAAAAAGCTCAAGGTGAGTATCAGTTTTATAAACAAATAGGAAATAAACTTCAAACTGCTTACGTAAAGGTTGAGGTTTTACCTATAGAGCAGGGTATTAAAATATTTGTTGATACAGATAACGTTCCCGCTAATTTTGTGGAAGCGGTTAAAGAGGGTGCTATGGAAGCTACTTTTTTTGGAGTTTTAGGAGGTTTCCCTACCACTAAAGTAAAAATAAGAATCATAGATGCAAAATACGATAAAGATAACTCCAGTTTGCTTGCTTTTAAAGTTGCTTCCTATGAAGCTACCAGAATAGCTCTTTCTAATGCTAATCCTGTATTACTTGAACCAGTAATGAAAGTAGAAATAATTCTTCCTGAGGAATACTTAGGCAGTGTAATAAATGATTTACAAGCTAGAAATGGTGAAGTTCAAGAAATAGGGGTTTATCAATCAATGAAGAATATCATTATAAACAAAATCATAGCTTTTGTACCTTTAAGAGAGATGTTTGGATACAGCACAGTTTTAAGATCGTTAACACAAGGAAGAGGGAATTTTAGCATGGAATTATACTCTTATAAAGAGGTACCTGCTGGTGCGCAAGAGAATATAATAATGAAAGGCGGGTTATAACAGAAAACAAACTAAAAAGCTAAAGCAGGAGGTAGATAAAATGGAAATATTAAAGGTTTCTTCTAAATCTAAGCCACAAGCTGTAGCTGCTGCATTAGCAGCAGTTATAAAACAAGGTAATAAAGCAGAAGTACAAGCTATAGGAGCTGGAGCTATAAATCAAGCTGTTAAGGCCATAGCTATAGCAAGAGGTTATGTAGCACCGTTGGGTTACGAATTGGTAACCATACCTGCCTTTACTGAGGTTCAAATCAATGGGGAAGTGAGAACTGCTATAAAGTTTATTGTAAAAACATTAAATGGGTAAGGAAGGAGCGGGTGTGGCGGAACTGGTAGACGCGCTATCTTGAGGGGGTAGTGTCCGTAAGGGCGTGTGGGTTCGAGTCCCACCACCCGCATTTTTTATTTATGTACGAAAAAGCTAAAAAATATCTCGTAGGAGGAGTTAACGCTCCCATCAGAGCTTTCCCTCTAATAGATATCAAACCCTTATACATTAAAAAATCCATAGGTCCTTATATTACTGACACCGAAGACAGAACTTACATAAGTTTTATCTCAGGATGGGGATCCTCAATTTTAGGAGATGCTTACCCAGAAATCGTAAACGAAATAAAAGAAAAAATTAACGAAGGTATTTATAGCGGATTATCAAATCCTTATGAATACTTTCTTGCAGAAATAATAATAGAAGCTTATCCTTATCACCAAATGATAAGGTTTGTTAATAGTGGTACCGAAGCAAATACCATTGCTTTGAGGTTAGCAAAAGCTATAACTGGTAGAAGTAAAATAGTTAAATTTGATGGTGGCTATCACGGTAGTATAGATTATCTTCTTGTGGAAAATGGCTCAGATAAATTTGGAAATCAAATTCCTTCCTCTAGTGGAGTACCTAAAAGACTGATAAAAGACACCGTAAGCTTACCTTATAACGATACTGAAGTTTTAGAGGAATTTTTTAATGAGTACGGAAAAGAAATAGCTGCTGTAATAGTTGAACCTATACAAACTTCTAACTTATTAATCAAAGCTAATGAAGATTTTCTTTTAAAACTAAGAGAATTAACAAAAAAATATGGTGCTTTCTTAATTTTTGATGAAGTTTCAACATGTTTTAGAGAAGGTTTTTATGGTTTGGGAAAAGATATTAAACCGGATATAACTGTTCTTGGAAAAGTAATAGGAGGGGGATTTCCCGTAGGAGCTGTGGTATCCAGTAAAGAAAACATGGAAGCTATGGCTCCGGTTGGAAATATGTCTCATAGTGGAGTATTTGCAGGACATCCCGTTTCAACTTTTGCAGGATATAAAGTTCTGTCATTAATTAAAACCATTCCTGATTTCTACCAAAATCTTAAAAATAAAGTTGACTTCATTTTTAATTCGATAAATAAAGATTTTATCAAAATAAATAGAACTAATGGTATGTTTTGTATATATTTTGCTGACAGTGAAATACAAAGTTTAGATGAATTTGGAAGAATGGATATAATGGCTTTTGTGGATTTTTACAAAATATTGATGGGTGAAGGAATAATTTTATCGCCTCATCCTGTTGAGCCTAACTATATTAGTTATTCGCATAGTAATAATATTTTGGAAATTTTTGTTGAAAAAGTTAATAGGGCCCTATCGGTTATCAAGAATTATTAATTAGTATTAAGTAGGAGGTGATAGAGATGCAACAGGTTTCTTTACCTAAGACCGCAAGTGGGAAAATTAAGTTTCCCGGGATATCATTGAAAGCTATCCAACATAGATTTGATGCTCAGGCTACGGAGTCTCTTAAAAAGATACCTTTGCTGCCTCAACTGCTGAAATTTTTAAATAAGATATTTAGTGAAGAGGCTTTGTATGTTATTTTTACGGGGCAAGCTTTGCGTGTTACTCCTAGACAATATCCAAGACTCTATAAAGTTTATAGAGAAGCTATTGAAATACTTGATTTACCTTATGAACCAGAATTTTTCTTACAAACAAGTCAAGATATTAATGCTTACGCTATAGGTATGGAAAGAAGATTTGTAATTGTTACAAGTAGTTTAACTGAGATTTTAAGTGAAGAGGAATTACTATTTGTAATTGCACATGAGCTTGGACATAATAAATTCGATCATATGTTAAATAAGACGCTGGCTTTTGTGTTGGGTGCTATTGGTGTAGGTGTTCTTAGTGCTATTTTGGGAGGAGTAGGGCAGTTAGCTACTCTTTCTTTGCAATTAGGATTACTTCACTGGAGTAGAATGGCAGAGTTTTCCGCAGATAGAGCAGGTTTTCTGGGAGTCCAAGATAGAGAAGTAGCTTTAAGAGCTTTAGCTAAACTAGCTGGATACTCTCATAAGTATACCGACGAAAACGTAAATATAGAAGAAGTTTTATTACAGGCAAAACAATTGGATGAAACCAATTTATTACAAACTATTCACAAATATATAGCAATGGTACAGATGACACATCCTTTTGTTCCTTATAGGTTAAGGGAATTAGACATGTGGATAAATTCTCCTGAAGTGCAAAATATTCTAAATGGTAACTATGTAACTGAAGAGGAATTCAATAGAAGGTTTATGACGCAACAACCTTACTATCAACCTCCTTATCCTCAGTATGGAGGTTATCCTCCGCAATATCCTCCTTATTATCAACAACCTTCCCCTGGTTATCCGCAATATCAGCCTAGTTATCAAACTCCTTATCAAGCTCCTTCATATAATCAACCACAATTTTATGGTCAACCTCAAGCTGGATATCAACAACCTTATCAACCATATCAACCTTATCAAGGATCTCAACCTTACCCAAGTGTACAACCAAATCCAACTGTACAACCAACTAATCCTTCTGTACCTAATGTTCCTCAGAATGTTGCTCAGTTTGAAAATCAAGCTAATCCTCAAAATTCTCCTCAAGAGCCAGTTTCTAACGTACCTCAAAATACTCCATAGATCTTAATTTAGTAATGTAAACTAGAGAGGGGATTTCTTAATCCCTTCTCTAGTTTTTTATTTCAAGCTTATGTTGTACAATTATCTTGTTATCTTATCCTATATAGGTTTTGATTATGCAGGATGGCAAATACAAAAAAATATTAAGACTGTTCAAGGAGAAATTACAAAAACTTTGGAAGAAATTTTAGAAATAAAAATAGAAAAAAGTAGTTATACAGGTAGAACTGATCGGGGGGTAAGCGCTTTATTTCAATATTTCAATTTCTTTTGTTCAAAAAATTTAAATATAACGTCGGATATAATAGATCAAATTAATCAAAGATTACCATTTGAAATATTTGTTTTAGATTTCAAAAAAGTATCACCTTCATTTAGCGGTAGATATGATGTTAAATTTAAACAATATATTTATAAACTTGTCATTTTAACTTCGGAAGAAAATAGGATTCAAAAGTACGGATTACGTAATTTTTATTCTGTAAGTAAAATTGAAAAGGATGTTGTGTTACAAAAGTTAAACAATTTCATACCATTATTTAATGGAAAAAAGGATTATTCTAGTTATTACAAATCGGAAAAAGAAGTAAGAAAAAACACGCTTATAAATCTAGAAACTAACTATTTTATATATGAATTTTTTGATTTTACAGTAGTAAATCTTGAGTTCAAAGCTGCTTATTTTTTAAGAAATATGATAAGGAAAATAGTTGGGATGCTTTTAGCTTACCTTGAGGATAAAATTAATCTGGAGTATATAAAAGACAGTCTAGAAAATCCTTGCCCTTCTAAAGGTAAATTTTTAGCTCCATCTGAACCACTTGTGCTTTTCTACGCTAAATATTAAATTTGATAAAATTAAAATTTGATAAAATTAGTTTGATGAAAAGGAGGAAACATGAAAATATTATTAAAAAACGGTCTAATAGTTGATGGAAATAAAAATTCAGAAATTAAGAAGGGAAATGTACTTATTAGCAAAGAAAGAATAGAAAAAGTAGATTATAATAATGAACTAGAAAATTATGAAGCTGATGAAATTTTTGATATTGAAGGTTTATATATTAGTCCAGGATTTATTGATGTTCACAGTCATAGTGATTTAACTTTGATTGCTTATCCAGAGGCTGAAAGTGCTATATCTCAAGGAGTTACAACAATAATATCTGGAAATTGTGGATTTTCCGTTTGTCCTGTTAATAACACTTTACAAAATGTATTAACTGAAGCTAAAAGTTATGGTATAGAAAAAATAGAATGGTCTACGGTAGGTCAGTATCTTGATTATCTTGATAAAGTCAATATAGCAGTTAATTATGGATATTTGGTAGGTCATGGGCAAATTAGAGCTGAAGCTCTAGGTTATTTAAATAAACCAGTTAATCAAGAAATTAAAAATATGGAGCGTATGTTGGAAAAATCTTTGGATGAAGGTGCTATAGGAATGTCTTTGGGTTTGATATATATCCCAGGAAGGTTTGCTAGTTTAGAAGAACTTGTTATACTCTCAAAAGTTGTAAAATCCAGAAATAAAATAGTAACTGTTCATATGAGATCTGAAAGTTCCGAACTTCTAGAAGCTATTGAGGAAAGTATAAATATAGCAAGACTGTCTGAGGTAAATTTTCAAATTTCTCATTTAAAAGCGGCTGGTTTAGGAAAAGGTAAAGCTTTTCAAGCCTGTCAAATGATAAGCGAAGCCCAAAAAAAAGGAATTAACATAGATTGTGATCAATACCCTTATAATGCTTCAAATACTGGATTATCACAGGTTCTTCCACCGCACTACTTAGAAGGATCTATTGAAGAAATAATTGATAAAATAACAAAAGATCCTGAGAAAGTTGCTGCTGAAATTGAAAATTATCCTCATACTCCTTGGGACAAAATATTGATAAGTGAAGCTTATCATCCTTCATTGGTTAAGTATCTTGGTTTATCAATAAAGGATATAGCGGAAGATTTAGGTTTACCCGAAGCTTTAACAGTTATAAAGTTAATGGAGATTGAGGGTTATGATTTAGGAGCAATATATTTTCTTATGGATCAGGAAGAAGTGGATTACATAGCTAAACAAGATTTTGTAATGGTTGCAAGTGATAGCGCTGTAAGAAATTTGGATTCAAAAGCTTTTCCTCATCCTAGAACTTTTGGAAGCTTTACAAAATTTATTGGTTACTATGTAAAAGAAAGGGAAGTAATTAATTTACCACAAGCCATCTATAAAATGAGTTACTATCCAGCGGTTAAGTTTGGAATAAAAAACAGAGGATTAATAAAAGAAAAATACTTCGCAGATATAGTCGTTTTTGATTTCGAAAAACTAAAAGATAGAGCTACTTATCAAGATTCTAAAAAATTGTCCGAAGGGGTGGAACTCGTGTTTGTAAACGGAAAGCTATCCTATAAAGATAAAAAAGTTGTTTGCAAAAATGGAAAAGTTTTAAGGTTTTAAAACAAATTCAAAAAAACAAGTTAAAAAAATTAAGAATTTTTTAAATTACTTCTAAAGGTAGTAGGATATGATAGAGAAAGTAAATAATATTCCAAAAGGTTTGTTTGTTTTTGAAACTAAAGGTATATCTAATCATATTCAAAGAGCGATTGAAATTGAAAATAAAAACCAGCAATTTTCTGACGCTTTTAAAATAAGAGATCTTGATAAAGATGAGGAAAACTATGTTAAAAGTAAAATAAAAAGTTATGCAAACTATAATATTGTATGATATTTCTGAAATCATCTATAAAAAAATGCAAGGAAAAAGAATAGAATTAAATGGTGGTGAAGGTAATTTTTGTTTATCTGATAAACAAAACTTAGAATTTGTAGCTAATGCTAAATCTTTACCAAGAATAATAGAAAAAATGCAAAGAAAAGGTAAGAATACGCTTTCTGAGGTAGGAGATGTTGTAAGAGGAAGAATAAATTGTAAAGATGTCCATCAAGCTAAACAAATATTAGAAATATTACAAAGAGAACTTCCTAAAAAAAATAAAGAAATAATAGAAATAGATGATATGATAAGTAATCCTAGAGCAGAATACAAAGGGAGAATACACCTTGCTATTAAAGATAATGAAACTGGAGTGATTTTTGAACTGCAAATGGGAAGCAAAAATATTACCAACTTCATAGAAAGACCCGTTACTATTAACTACGGTAAAAGAATTGATTTCATAAATAACGGAGCGAATATAATTGAAACTGAAGATATTTTAAATTCTACCTATCACGACCTTATATACAAGGCTCTTAAGAAATTGAAAAATACCCCTAAGTATAAGTATTTAGACCAAAATTTCGAATTGATTAATCAAAAATATATCCAAATAATGGATGAAATCTACACTTCTGAAATAAATAACGCTTATGAAAAAAACAAAGTTGACATAGCGAGATCTATAGATGAATTTGATAAAATTATAATCTCAGCTTTTTCTAAAGTTAATAAAGAGGATATGATAAAAATTCTAGGAAACTAGAAATTTTAGAAAACCACGATGGAGGTTATGTAAAGTGGGAATGAAAGTCACTCTCGTAGTTAAGAGTAAAGACGGAAATATAATTTATAGAGAAGAATTCTTAGCAAATCAAAAATCAGATCTTCCAAATTTATCCTCTTCTGTAGCTAATAAAATGGTAGAACTTGAAAAAAAATATCCTTATCCAGATTATGAAGTAGAACAATTATTAAGTTGGTTCACTAACGAAGAAAAAGATTCACAAAATTCTGATAGTTAATTAACATTTTTTTAAAATTCTTCTTTATTACCGAAATTTGACTTAATTAAATATAAATTAAGGATGAAAAGTAAACCAATTATAAACTATAAATACTATAAAAATTGGAATCTCAAAAAGTTAAAAGATTTTAAACCTAAGCCCTTGGGTAATACTAAAATTTCAGATGTTTTTTCAAAAAATGTGGTTTTTGATTCTTATCAATTTGAAATTCAAAACTCAAACCCCTTATCAGTAGAAAACTTGTTTAGAATATACTTAAAATCTCTTAATAAAAATTATACGATACCACCTGTTTTAGAAAAATATCTTCCCAATACTTTAAAACTAATAAATCAACTAAGCTATATAAATTATAAAGTTGATTATTATTATCCTATTTATAATCTCCTTTCTAGTAAGATAGTAGGGAATTTTGATTACCTCTTTAAAAGCGGATTAATATTCTTTTTGATTTCAAAATCTAAAGATTCAAAAGAATTGAGGGAAGAATTGATGAAATCAATGCAACAAAATAACGATCCTTTACTTAGTGAAATAACTTTCTTTCTTAATAACAATACTTACTTAAATAGCAATATTTTTGGTTATTTAGCTAATATATTTATTAACAACTCTTCTTCATATATCAACGATATTCCTTCTAATGTTTTTAAAATGTTGTTACAAGCAAACACAATATATAACCTTTTAAATCAAAAAAATTTTGTGGATCTATATTTAACATCGAAAATAAAAGATTTTCTTAGCAATTTTTCAATATCTTTTAATATAAATCTTGAAAATTATTTTAAAAATTTAAGTTTTAAGGATGTTGAAATATGGAAACAAATATTTTTATATCTTAGCCAAATATTAAATACTCTTAATAGCGTCAAATCTTATCCTATAAACGATCAACAGGAATTGGATAAATTTTTAGATTCTCTATATTATTTAAACCTTACTCTTAAGGATAATTCTTTGTTAAGTGTTACTCAAAAAAAACTAATTTCAAAGGAGCATTCTGAAATTCTTAAGAATTTAATAAATGAGTATCAGTTAAATGGTTTATCGTACTCGGATGCCGTTAAAAATTCTGTGCAAAATTTTAGTTCTTCATACTCAGCCTATATTAACTCCTTTATTAGGAAAACTTTAAGATCAAAAGATTTTAGTTACGGAGATTTCAATCATTTCCTAAAAATATACTCTTATTCTTCTTTTCTTATAGAATTAATACAAAATTCAAAAGAAAATACCCCTGAGTTTAGCAGTTACAAAACAGAGCTTATTAATATTTTAAGATCTAAAAAATTAGCCAATAATTTTGTAAACTTTATTATTCTTAATCCTGTTGATAACTCTTCTAAACAAAAGATTTTAACTGCGCTTGAAATTTTGAAAAGTTTATCTCAAAGGGCTGTTAGTACTGCAACTTTTGTAGACCCTAGCATTTCAAAAGATAGGACCCTTTTCTTAAGAATAAATTTACTATTTAAAATTTTAAAACAGCTACCAAAGGATTCAAATTATCCCCAAAATATTACATTTCTTTTAGGAAAGTTAAAAGAGATAATTTCTTCTTACCCCAATTCTCAACCTCTTTTAAAAATAATTCAAAATATAAATACCCAAAACATTGATTTATGGATCAAAATACTTGAACCGGTATTTAATCAGTTACCCTTAACGTTTACCAAGAAGTACGAGAATATTGATTATCTATTTTCTCAAACTGTTATTTACACTTTTTGGAAAAATAAAAATTCTAAAACTTACTACGATGATAACTTAAGAGAAATGTTTCTTAACAATTTATATCTAAATGACAAAGATTTAAAGGTTTTGGTTGATGATTTAGGTAGTTATAACTCTTTAAAGATAGAGGAAAGGGATTTGATTTTTAGTAGTTTGGTAGAAACTCTGGGGAATTATTATAATTCTTGTACTTTTCTTTTATAACTATGGAAATATTCCTAGTTGTTTGTAAGAAACGGCTATTTTTTCAAGGGCTAAAGCAAAGGCGGCAGTTTTTAAGTCCGCCTTAATTAACTCCGCCTTAGAATATACACTATTAAAAGCGTTTACCATGCTTTCGTATAGCCCTGATTTGACTATATCTTCTTCTGAAAAACCGTTGATTATTTTTTTATAATCTATACTTTTACCTGTCACTTTTTCTATTTCTCTAATAAGATTTAAGTTATTTTCTTCTCTTAATCTTTTTTCTAGCCTTCCAAATCTTACATGTGATAGATTTTTTAAATATTCAAAATAGGATACTGTTACCCCTCCTGAATTGTAGAGAATATCTGGTATTATCAATTTATTTTGTTCGATTAATTTCATATAAGCTTTGTAAGTTATAGGTCCATTTGCTGCTTCTGCTACGATAAAAGCTTTTACTTTATGATAATTATCTTCGTTTATAACATTTTCTGTTGCAGCAGGTATTAAAACATCTGTCTCAACAAATAAAGCTTCATCAGTAGATTTTGATGATTCAGCATTTGGAAAACCGTAAACTCCGCCTGTTTGAGTTACGTATTCTGATAATTTAGTTATATCTAAACCTTTAGGATTGTAAATTGTACCTGTTACATCTGATATAGCTATTATTTTAACTCCGTTTTGATATAAAAATTGAGCAAGATAAAATCCTACGTTACCAAATCCTTGTAGGGATACAGTTACATCTTCAAAATTTTTATTAACGCCGTATTTTGTAAGAATATCTTTTCTTTCTGAAAAGAGATAAGAGAGGATATAAAATCCTCCTAATCCTGTTGCATATT